>JBKOWB010000391.1:0-7488 GCA_046724195.1 Actinomycetota bacterium | reverse complement strand
CCCTAACGCCCACCATCCGCCGTCGGTGGCCGGGCCGATGACGGCATCGACCGCGGGCTGCGGCCGGGCCGCCGCGGTGCGGGCGCCGGTCGCCAGCAGGGCCGCGGCCGCGGCCAGGTGGTTCGCCGTTACTTGCGGTGTGTCCATGCCGATGAGCAGCGCCGGTACGCCCGGAAGCGCGGTATCGGCGAACGCGTGGGACAGCCGCTCGGCCAGGCCGGAGCCGCGTTGCCGCAGGATCGCCCAGCCGTCCGGCGGCACGTAGTCGCCGTCGACGACGAGCGTACGGCGCACGGCGGGAGCGGAGCCGGCGGCGTCCAGCGTGTCGGCGAGCGCGGCGGCGGCGATCCGGGCGGCGGCCTCCGGCGTACACGGTGGACAGAGCCGTGTCTTCACCCGTCCAGCGACCGGAGCCTTCGCCATGACGAGGAGGTGTATCGTCGTTGCTGATGATTCGCTCGGTCGTGCGGCGCCGAGAGACGACGTCTTCCCTCCGCTTCGCTCCGGTCCAGACGCCGCCGCGCCAACTCCCTCGCTCATCGGGCCAGCACCGCGCTCATGTCACGGATCGCCCGGGCCGTCCCGCGTACGGTGCCGGTGACCTTGGATCGCGTCCCCGCGGCCCGCGGCCGGTACGCGACGTCCACCTCGACCACCCGCCATCCCGCCCGCCCCGCGGCGACGAGCAGCTCGAGCGGATAGCCGAAGCGCCGATCCCGCAGCCCAAGGCCGAGCAGGTCGGCGCGGCGGGCGGCTCGCATGGGGCCGATGTCGTGCACCGGCAACCCGGTGAACCGGCGCAGCCGGCCGGCCAGCAGGGCGTTGCCGAGCCGCGCGTGCGCCGGCCAGGCGCCGCGAGTGGTCGGGCGGCGCCGCCCCACGGCGAGATCCGCGAGCCCGGACCGGACCGGATCCGCGACCAGCGGCAACTGCGCCGGATCGAACGATCCGTCCGCGTCCAGCACGCACACGATGCCGTCCACCGGATCGGCGGCGACGATGCCGGCGTGCACAGCGGCGCCGTACCCGCGCTGTGCAACGGACACCACCCGCGCGCCGAGTTCGCGAGCCAGCTCCGGCGAGCCGTCCGTGGAACCGTTGTCGGCGACGATCGGCCGGTAGCCGGACGGCATCCAGCCGAGCAGCCACGTCAGCGCCGGAGCTTCGTCAAGGCAGGGCAACACCACATCGGTCATGACCGGCAAACTAGCTGCGTCCGAGGCCGGAAGACCCTTACGAAACAAGGACATCGGCCGCAGTTCTTACGAACCGCTGACGTCTCCGCCGGTTCCGGCACTCACGGACCGGACAGCCCCTAGGGTCGGCCACGTGACCCACATCCTCGTGACCGGCGGCGCCGGTTTCATCGGCTCGCATATCACCGCGGCCCTGCTCGACGCCGGCTACGACGTGTCCGTCCTGGACGTGGGCCACGCGGCGGCGCATCGAGGTCCGCTGCCGGACCGCGTTGCGGGCGCGCCCGTGCGGACCGCTGACGTCCGCGACCGGGCCGCGGTCGCCGACGCGCTCCGCGGCGTTGACGCCGTCGCGCATCAGGCCGCGATGGTCGGGATGGGCGTCGACCTCGACGACCTTCCCGAGTACGTAAGTTGCAACGATCTCGGCACGGCGGTGCTCCTCGCCGCCATGACGCGGGCCGGCATCGGCCGGCTCGTGCTGGCCAGCTCGATGGTCGTGTACGGCGAGGGCGCGTACCGCTGCGACCGGCACGGGCCCCGCAGCCCGGCCGCGCGCGGCGTCGCCGACCTCGTCGCGGGCCGTTTCGAGCCGACCTGCCCCGACTGCGGTTCGGAGCTCGTCTCCGGGCTCGTCCGCGAGGACGCGCCGCTCGACCCGCGCAGCGTGTACGCCGCCACCAAGGTCGCCCAGGAACACCTCGCGGCTGCGTGGGCGCGGCAGACCGGCGGGTCGGTCGCCGCATTGCGCTACCACAACGTGTACGGCCCCGGGATGCCACGGGACACGCCGTACACCGGGGTCGCGGCGATCTTCCGGTCGGCTTTGGAGGCCGGGCGAGCGCCGCGGGTTTTCGAGGACGGGGGCCAGCGCCGCGACTTCGTCCACGTCACCGACGTGGCGCGGGCGAACGTCGCGGCGCTGGAGCGTGCGGGCGCGGGCTTCCGGGCGTACAACGTGGCCTCGGGCCGGCCCGCCACCGTCGGTGAGATGGCGACGGCGCTGGCCGAAGCGCTCGGCGGCCCGCCGCCCGTGGTGACTGGCCAGTTCCGCCTTGGCGATGTCCGGCACGTGGTGGCGTCGCCCGCCCGCGCCGCCGCTGAGCTCGGCTTCCGGGCGAGCGTCGACCCGGCCACCGGGCTCCGCGAATTCGCCCGGGCGCCACTGCGGGCATGAGCGTGCGCGCCGCTCCGCCCGGCACCGACCGCGGCGCCCGGCCGGACATCCGCGCGGCGCTGATCGCGGTCGCGGCGTTCGTCGCGGCCGCCGTCGCGGGTGCGCTGTGGGGTTTGGCGGGGCATCCGGTGCACGCCGCCGCGGCGCCGCTCTTCGGGCACTGGTTGCCGCATGTCGGCCCCGGCACGCCACTCGCGGTCGCCGTCGCCGCGGCCGTCGTCTGCCGTGGCCCGGCGGCGGCCACAGGACTGCGGTGGCGGTCGCTCCTCGCCGGGTCGTACGCCGCCTCGGTGCTGTGGATCCTGTCCCTCGCCCTGGTGGACGGTTGGCGGCGCGGCTTGGCGACCCGGCTGACCACTCCGTTCGAGTACCTGAGCGAGGTCGGCGGCGTCGGCGATGTGTCCTCGATGCTGCGCGGCTTCACCGGCCGGATCCTCGAAGGCGGCCCCGACCCGTGGACCACGCACGTGGCCGGGCACCCGCCCGGCGCGCTGCTGGTCTTCGTGGGCCTGGAGCGGATCGGGCTCGGCGGCGGGGATTGGGCCGCCGTGGCCTGCGTGCTGGTCGGCGCGGTGCCGGCGATCGCGGTGCCGGTCACGGTGCGCGCCGTGGGCGGCGAGCCGGCGGCCCGGGCGGCGGTGCCCTTTCTGGCGCTGTTCCCCGGCGCGGTGTGGATCGGCACCTCCGCCGATGGCCTGTTCGCGGGAGTCGCCGCCGCCGGCTTGGCGTTGCTGGCCATCGGGCTGACCCGGCCGTCGCCGGTCGCCGCGGTGGGGGCGGGCGTGCTGCTGGCCGGGAGCGCCTATCTGTCCTACGGCCTCGTTCTCCTGGCGCCGCTGGTCATCGCGGTCGCGGCATTGGCAGGGACGTTCCGGCCGCTGGCGTGGACGGCACTCGGCGCGGCGGCCGTGGTGGTGGCGTTCACCGCGGGCGGGTTCTGGTGGCTGGACGGCTACGAACTGGTCAAGGTGCGCTACCACCAGGGCTTGGCCAGCCACCGCCCGTATGCGTACTGGGTCTGGGCGAACCTCGCGGCGGTCGCGGCGTGCGCCGGCCCGGCCGTGGCTCCGATCCTGCGCCGTGCCGTCCGGACGGCTCGGTGGTCGGCGCCGATCGTGCTCCCACTCGCCGCGGCGGCCGCGATCGGATTCGCGGACGTCTCCGGGTTGAGCAAGGCCGAGGTGGAACGGATCTGGCTACCGTTCGCGGTGTGGCTACCGGCCGGGGCCGCGCTGTTGCCCGACCGCGGCCGCCGGGCCTGGCTGGCGGCGCAGGCCGGCACCGCGCTGCTGGTCAACCACCTGCTGCTGACGGCGTGGTGACGGCAGCGGTCGCCTACTTGGGCGGCAGCGTGGCCACGAACTGTCGCGCCCGGTCGATCCAGTCCGTGAGCACGTCGTCGTCGAGGACGGCACCGTCGACGACGACCCAGCCCTTCATCGGGCGGCCGGTCATGTCGAACAGGCGCGCGCCCGGCTGCCGCAGCGCGTCGTCGGTCGCGTCCGGACCCACCCGCACCATCAGGTCGTCGCCGGTGACGCCCACCGTCATGTTGCCGTTCGTGAGGAAGGCGATCCCACCGAACATCCGCTTGTCCGTCACGCCCGGAACGTCCGCGAGCCGCTCCCGGATCCGTTCGCTCAACGCCTCGTCGTATGCCACAGTCCGACCGTACCCATGCGTGCCGGTGATTAGTTCGTGCCGGCGGCAATCAGCCCAATACCGGCCGAGAGCAGGCCGATCCCGAGCGAGGCGGCGCCGATCCAGAGCAGCGCGATGAGGCCGTTCGGCCGCCGCGGGTCGCGGCTCGCCACGGACACGAAGAAGCCGGCCGGCATGAAGATGGCCGCGACCAGCACGCCGTACGACAGCGTCGACCAGGGCTGGCCGACCCCGTTCAGCTGGGTCAGCAGCATCACGAGCAGACCCAGGATGACGAGTACGCCGGCGTGCGCGTGCCCCGCCCGGAAGAAACTCTGCTGCAAGTCGTTGGCCGGGACGCCGCCGCGTACCACGCGGAGCAGGAACGTGCCGCCGTACGCGATGCCGATGACCGTGAGCAGCACGACTCCGGCGACGATCTGGTGGGCGTTGTCGAGCATATCTGTCCTCTCTCAGGGGTTGGGGTAGATCAGCGACAGGGCGCGGCGAGTGAGCGACTCGACGTCCCCGGAGGGCAGGAGATTTCCGCTCAACACGAGTGTGGCGATGCCGTGGACGACGCCCCAGCCGGTGACCTCCGCGGCCTCGGGGTCGTCGAGCTTCTTCGCCTCGACGCCCTCCCGCAGCGGAGCAAAGGCCTCGGCCCGGGCCGCGACCAGCTCCGGGTCACCGTTGTCCAGCAGGTCCGATCGGAACATGACGGAGAAGTGGCCGGGGTGGGCGAGCGCGAACCGCACGTACGCGACGCCGACGTCGATGAACTCGCCGCCCGCCGCCGCGGCGCGCAACTCCGCGGCCAGCAGGCGGTTCCCCTGCACGGCGAGCGCGTTGAGGACGCCTTCGCGGCTGCCGAAATGCCGGCGGAACGCGGTGTGGCTGACGCCGAGGTCGGCGGCGATGGCCCGCAGGCTCAACGCTCCGATGCCGTCGCGCGCGATCGTCGTCGCGGCTGCCGCCAAGATCGCGTCCCGCAGGTTGCCGTGATGGTATCCCGCCACGCGGCGAAGTTACCAGTGGTTACTTGGCGCCGTCAAGATCGTGCGAAGCCGACCGCCAGATGGCACGCCGGGGGCGGCCCGGCAGGCCGCCCCCGTCCGTGCTCAGTCGACCTCGACGGCGGCCTGGGCGAACTGCGCCGAATAGAGGCGCGCGTACGCCCCGTCCGCCGCGATCAGCTCGTCGTGGGTGCCGTGCTCGACGATGCGGCCGTCCTCCATCACCAGGATCATGTCGGCGTCGCGGATGGTGGACAGCCGGTGCGCGATGACGAAGCTGGTCCGGCCGACTCGTAGCAAGCTCATCGCCCGTTGGATCAGCACCTCGGTACGGGTGTCCACCGAGCTCGTCGCCTCGTCGAGAATCAGGATGCTGGGTTCGGCCAGGAACGCGCGGGCGATCGTGATGAGCTGCTTCTGGCCGGCGCTGACGTTCGAGCCCTCCTCGTCGATGACCGTGTCGTAGCCGTCCGGCAGCATCCGCACGAACCCGTCCACGTGCGCCGCCTCGGCCGCGGCCTCGATCTTCTCGGGCGTCGGATGGTCCGCGCCGTAGGCGATGTTCTCCGCGATCGTCCCGCCGAACAGCCAGGTGTCCTGCAACACCATGCCCAGGTTCTCGCGCAGCTGCTCGCGCGGCATGGTGGCGATGTCCACGCCGTCCAGCGTGATCCGCCCGCTCGTCACGTCGTAGAACCGCATGAGCAGGTTGACCAGTGTGGTCTTGCCGGCGCCGGTGGGTCCCACGATGGCCACCGTCTGGCCGGGCTCGACCGTGAGCGACAAGTGGTCGATCAGCGGCTTGTCCGGCAGGTACCGGAACGACACGTCCTCGAACGCGACCCGCCCTCGCACGGGACCCATCTCCACGAACGCCGGCTCCGGGCTCTGCTCGGGCGCGTCGAGCAGGGCGAACACCCGCTCAGCCGACGCCACGCCGGACTGGATCATGTTGGCCATGCTGGCGACCTGGCTCAGCGGCTGGCTGAACTGCCTGGAGTACTGGATGAACGCCTGCACGTCGCCGAGGGACAGCGTGCCCGACGCCACCCGGAGGCCGCCGACCACGGCGACGAGCACGTAGTTGACGTTGCCGATGAACATCATGGCCGGCTGGATCAGGCCGGAGATGAACTGGGCGCGGAAGCTCGACGCGTACAGACGCTGGTTGTGCTGTTCGAAGGTCTCGATCGCTTCGTGCTGGCGGCCGAACACCTTGACCAGCGAATGCCCGGTGAACATCTCCTCGATGTGGCCGTTCAGCTTGCCGGTCGTCGACCACTGGTCGACGAACTGCGGCTGCGACCGCTTGCCGATCCGGGTCGTGATCCAGATCGACACCGGCACGGTGACCAGGGCGATGATCGCCAGTAGCGGCGAGATCCAGAACATGAACGCGAGTACGCCGATGATCGTCAGCACCGACGTGATCAGCTGGCTGAACGTCTGCTGCAGCGTCTGGGCGATGTTGTCCGTGTCGTTGGTGGCCCGGCTGAGCACCTCGCCGCGCGGCTGCTGGTCGAAATAGGACAGTGGTAACCGGGCGAGCTTCGTCTCGACGGATTGGCGGAGGCCATACATGGTCGTCTGCACCACCCGGGCGGTCAGGCGGCCCTGCATGACGCCGAAGACCCAGGCGAACAAGTAGACGACGACCACCCACGCCAGCAGATGCCCCAGCCGGGTGAAGTCGATGCCCTGGCCGGGCACGGCGTCGGTGGACGACAGCAGATCGGCTTTGCCGTTGTCGCCCTGTGCGCGTAGCTGCGCGATGGCCTGCGCCTTGCTCATGCCGGCCGGCAGCAGCTTGCCGACGAAGCCGGAGAAGATGATGTCGGTGGCGCTGCCGAGCAACTTCGGCCCGAGCACGGACAGCGTCACGCTCGCGACGCCGAAAAGCAGGACGACGGCGACGAGCAGGCGCTGCGGCTTCATCAGGCCGAGCAAGCGCTTGGTGGATCCCTTGAAGTCCTGGAGTTTCTCGGTCGGCATGGCGCCGGCCATCATCCGGGCGGCGGGTCCGCCCATGGGAGGTCCGGCGGGTCGGCGCATGGGCGCGGTCACGCTGTGCCCTCCCTAGGCATGCTCTCCTGGCCCTCGCTGCGCTCGGTGCAGTCGATCATGCTGTGCTTCGTGGGCATGCCCTCGCGGCCCTCGCTTCGCTCGGTGCACTCGGTCATGCCGCGGCCTCCTGTTCGGTGAGCTGGGAAAGAACGACTTCGCGGTACGTGGGGTTGGTGTCCATCAGCTCGCGGTGGGTGCCGGTGCCGACCACCCGCCCGTCGTCGAGCACGATGATCCGGTCGGCGTCGCGGATGGTGTTGACCCGCTGGGCGACGATCACGATGGTCGCGTCGGCGATCTCCTCGGCCAGCGCCGCCCGCAACGCCGAGTCGGTGGCGTAGTCCAGTGCGGAGAACGAGTCGTCGAAGAGGTAGATCTCCGGCCGGTGTACCAG
>JBKOWB010000014.1:0-3507 GCA_046724195.1 Actinomycetota bacterium | reverse complement strand
CTCCGGGCGCCTCGAAGCTGCCGTGCTCCAGCTCGGCCGACCAGCCGAACACGGCCTGGTAGAACGCCGCGGACCGGGCCACGTTGAGCGCTGGGAGCTGCAGATATCCGACCTGGCCGTGCGGTGGTGGCTGAACTCTGCGGTGGATGTCGGGTCGAGTCATGTCGGTCTCCTCCGTCGGTCGGGCTTCGACCCGGACGTCGAAATGTCGGCGACCAGTAGTCGTCGGGCGGTACGGGCGAACCAGTTCTGGTACCGGTCCACGGTCCAGTGGCGGTGGCGGACCAGCCGGTCGAACACCGCCGGCTCCATCAGCAGCCACATGGTGTCCACGGCGTCCTGCCGGGTGAGCTCGTCGCGCAGGTCGGCCTTGCTGGCTAGGCCGTCGACGATCCAGCCGGCGGTGATCGCCCGCTGCAGGATCATCTGTTCGGTCAGCTCGGCGAGTTCGGGGTCTTTCGGCGACCCTTCGAAGGCGGCCAGGACCAAACCGGCCGAGCGGGCCTGGGCGCCCCCGATCACCCTCGCCACGACCGAGAGGAACTCGTCGGCGCTGGTGGCCGCGATGGCCGCGCTGGTCCAGCTCCGGTCGAGCACCGGTACCGCCTCGTCGTCACCGGCAATCGCCACGTCGATCGCCGCCTTGAGCAGCCGCGTCTTGGTACCGAACAACAGCTCCACCGTCGGCACGGACACGCCTGCCTCTGCCGCGATCGCGCGGATGGTCGCGCCCGCGTACCCACCCACCACAAACGCCGAGCCCGCGGCCTCAAGGATCCGTCGCCTGGTGCGCCGCGCTCCCGCCTCCCGGCGGCTCGACCGGTATGAGCGGGTCGGCTTGTCTTCGGTGAAGCCCACCCACACCACAGTTAACTATGGACAACCCATAGTCAATATGGCTCACGACGCGATAGCTGCAGTTCGGCCGACCGGCGAGTTGCACCCAATAAGTTGGTGAGCCGTAGCCGCCAATCCGACGAGACGGTGGCACGCGACTACAAGACAGGTGGTTCTACGCCGGCGCGCACGAACAGCGAACCTGTCCCAAGTCGCACGAAGGATACGATTGGCTGTTCGTTCTTTCCGGCCCGATGCGGCTCGTGCTCGGCGACCACGACCTCGTTCGCGGCGTCGGCGAGGCAGCCGAGTTCGACACGCACGTGCCGCACTGGTTCGGAAGCACCGGCGACCAGCCGGCCGGGATCCTGAGTATGTTCGGGCCGCAAGGCGAGCGCGCGCACGCCCGGGCGAGGTCGGTTTCGAAGAAAGCTTCCGCGGAATGAGGATGGCGTGACTCGTCCGTTGATGGCTACGAAGTTGTACGTGCCGAAGCTACGGCGCGGTCTGGTTGCACGACCCAGACTCCTCAAGCGGATGGGAGACGGAGCTGAAGCGAGGCTGACGCTGGTGTCCGCCCCGGCCGGGTTCGGCAAAACGACTGTCCTGGCGGCGTGGCTGCACGATGCATCCGCGGAGGGCCGTTGCGTGGCGTGGCTCTCGCTCGACGCCGCGGACAACGAGCCTGCTTCGTTCTGGGCGTACGTGGTGACCGCGTTCCAGGGCGCCGTGCCCGGCGTTGGCGCGAGTGCGCTGGAGCTCCTGGCGTCCTCCCCGGTGCCGACGGAGCTAGTGCTCACAACGCTGCTCAACGAGTTGGTCGCAGCGCCGGGTGAGGTGTGGCTGGTGCTTGACGACTACCACCTGGTTGACAATCACGAGGTCAACGATGGTGTGGCCTTCCTCCTCGAGCACCTTCCGGCGCAGGTGCACGTGGTGGTCAGCACCCGCGCCGACCCTGATCTCCCGTTGGCTCGTTGGCGGGTGCGGGGCGAGCTGGTCGAGATCCGGGCCGCCGACTTGCGTTTCACCTCCGCCGAGGCCACTGCGTACCTGCAAGCGGTGGCGGGCCTGGATCTCCCCGCGGAGGACGTTGCCGTCTTGGAGGAGCGGACAGAGGGGTGGATCGCCGCGCTTCAGCTGGCCGCTCTCTCCCTGCAGGGGCGCGAGGACGTGAGCGGCTTCATCGCTCGGTTCGCGGGAGATGACCGGTACGTCGTCGACTACCTGGTCGAGGAGGTGCTGCGGCATCAGCCTGACGCCGTTCGGGGTTTCCTGTTGCAGTCAGCGGTTCTCGACCGGCTGACGGGGCTGCTGTGTGACGCCGTCACGGGCCGCGACGACGGTAGCGAGATGCTCGTCGCGCTCGAGCGCGCCAACCTGTTCATCGTCCCCTTGGACGACCGGAGGGAGTGGTACCGCTATCACCAGCTGTTCGCCGATGTGCTGCGAGCACGGATGCTCAGCGAGCAGCCCGACCACGTTTCGCTGCTGCACCAGCGCGCCAGCCAGTGGTTCGAGCGCCACGATCTGACCGAGGAGGCGGTCAGGCACGCAGTCGCGGCGCGCGACTTCGACCGGGCGGCCCACCTCCTTGAGCTGGCTATGCCGGCGATCCGACGTCACCGGCAGGAGGCGATGCTGTACGGCTGGCTGACGGCGCTGCCCGACGACACCGTGCGGCGCAGCCCCGTGCTGAGCGTCTTCTATGGAGACATGCTCATGCACTCCGGCGACCTCGACGCGGTCGGACCTCGACTCGATGACGCGGAGCGCGCGCTGGCTGCCGTACCCGGCGGGAAAACTCCGCCGTGGGCTGACACCCAGGAGCTCCGGACGCTGCCGGCAACGATCGCGATCTATCGGGCCTCGCTCGCCCAGGCCCGAGGCGATGCGGCAGGCACGGCGGAGCACGCCCGGCGCGCCCTCGACCTGGCCGGGCCTAGCGACCACCTCGCGCGCGGTGGTGCCGCTGGGTTCCTTGGGCTGGCCGCGTGGGCCCAGGGGGACGTGCCGAGTGCCCTGGAGACGTTCGCGCAGGCCGTGGCCAGCCTGCACGCCGCCGGCAACCTCCACGACGAGTTGAGCAGCACGGTCGTGCTCGCTGACCTGTGGCGCGCGGCGGGTCGGCCAAGCAAGGCGCGCCGGCTCTACGAGCGTGCGCTGCAGCAGGCCGAGGCTCACGGCAAGGCCGTGTCACGCGCAACCGCTGACCTACACGTGGGACTGGGTGAGATCGATGTCGAAGTCGGAGATCTCGCGAGCGCCAGGGAACACCTCCAGAGCGCCGTAGCACCCGGAGAACGTGCCGGGATGAACGAGGGTCGCTACCGCTGGTTTGTGGCGATGGGACTCCTCGCCAAAGCTGACGGCGAACCGAATGAGGCCGTCAGATTGCTGGACCAGGCTGCCGAGCTCTACCGGCCCGGGTTCTTCCCGGACGTGCGCCCCATTGCGGCCATCAAGGCCCGGGTCTGGATCGCGCAGGGCAGGTTGTCGGAGGCAGCTGAGTGGATCCGCGAACGAGGCGTGGCCGCCACCGACGAGGCCAGCTATCTGGGCGAGTTCGACCACCTCACGCTCGTACGTCTGCTCATCGCACGGCACCGAGCAGAGCCCGACACCGGCACGCTCGTCCAGGTAGTCGGTCTGTTGGACCGCCTACACGAG
>JBKOWB010000256.1:0-9137 GCA_046724195.1 Actinomycetota bacterium | reverse complement strand
GGCGAGGTGCTTCTCGTACGCGGCCCGCTCGGCGGGCGACAGGGCGCCCAGGACGTACGCGCCATCGTCGTGCTCGTGGTCGCACCTCATCCCGTCACCCCCATCTCATCCAGCGCCATCCGCAGCGAGCGCAGCGCGTAGTGGGTGCGCGACTTGACCGTGCCGGGTGGCACGCCCAACCGGGCGGCCGCCTCGGCGACGGAGCGCCCCTGATAGAAGCACTGCACCAGGACTTCGCGATGGGTGATCGAGAGCCGACCGAGAGCCTCGGCGACGGTCCAGGCCTCGACGGCCCGGTCGGCCTCGTCCGCGCTGGGTGGCGGTTCGGGGATCATGTCGGTGACCACCTCGCCGACCCGTACGGACCGCCGCCGCCAGGCGTCGATCGCCAGGTTTCGCGCCGTGGTGAACAACCACGACCGCACCGCGCCCCGCTCCGGATCCAGCGCTTCGGGATAGCGCCAGGCCCGCAGCAGGGTTTCCTGAACCAGGTCCTCCGCCTGCTGCCGGTCCCCCCCGGTCAGCCGTACGGCGTGCGCGAAGAGCGCGTCCCCATGCTCGTCCTGCATGGCGCGGAGCAGTTCGGCGTCGTGATCTTCCAAGCTTGCCGACCTCCCTCGCGTCCCAACTTTTGTTACGTGCGAGGTGGTCGGGCGGTTCAACGAGTTGTCAGGCGGTAGCCGCGTCACCACCCGCGGACAGCGCCTCGGCGACATTGCGGGCGGCCGCGGTCAGCTTGGCGCGGATCACCCGCGCGGAGGTGAGCATCTCGGCCGCAGGCAGCGCGCACGCCAGGACCAGCCGGCGTTCCATGTCGCGATCGGCGATCACGGTGACGGCGGCGCACGCCAGCCCTTGCCGGAACTGGCCCATCTCGAGCTGCATCCCGCGTCGCTCCCCCGCGGCCAGGTCGGCCTCGAGCGCCTCCGGCGTGGTGAGCGTCGCCGATGTGAATGCCCGCATGCCGTAGTCGCGCAGGTACCGGGCCCGCTGGTCCGGGGTCAGCGTGGCCAGCAGCGCCTTGCCCAGCGCGGTTGCGTGGCCGCCCTCGTCGAAGCCGGGGGTCATGTCGTCCAGGAATGGCGACCGGGCACCGTCGGCCGCCGCGGTCACGGCGATCCGCCCGCCCACGAACCGGCCGAGGTAATGGCTGTAGCCGGTGTCCACCGCGGCCCGCCGCAGCGCCTCGCCCACGGCCGGCGGGCCACGGAACGCGGACACGAGTTCGCGGTACCGATCGGCTATCTCCAGCCCGACGATGTACGTGCCATCCTCGCGGCGGATCACGTAGCCCTCGTACGCCAATGTGCGCACAAGGTGATACGTGGTCGCTACGGTCAGCTCGCACCGCCGCGCGATCTGCTTCACGGTGAGTCCGCGCGGAGCCCGACCGACCGACTCGAGCACGCGCAGGGCGCGTGACACGCTCCGGATGAGGTCTGACGGCTCCGCCAGAGGGTCGCGCACAGCCACCTCCGACGCCGGGGACTTACACCATATGAATAATCTTCCTCCGACGGAATGCCAAAAGCACGTGGATCGTGGTCGATCTACACGGCTCGTGTGGTCATTGCCACTCACTGTCCGCAAACGGATTGCTCCGGCTTAGTCTTGCGGCAGATGGCCGAGTCCATGATCTCTTCCGCCGACGCGGCCGCGACCAGCGTGAACGCCACACGACCGGTGCGCGCCGCCGCCGGCGCGCTGACCACTACGATCGCGGTCTCGGTGCCCGTGTTCCTCGTGGGCGGGCTCGCCGTCCAGATCAGTCACGAGCTTGATTTCTCACCGGCCGGGCTGGGTCTGGCCGTTTCCGCGTACTTCGGCGCCAGCGCGCTCGCGTCGGTACCGGCCGGCGCGCTGGTCGAGCGATTCGGCTCCACGATGGTGTCCCGGTGCGGCATCGGCCTCGCTTCGGCCTCGCTGCTCGGCATCGCGCTGGCCGCGCGGTCGCTGTGGAGTCTTGTCGCCATCCTGGCGCTGGGCGCCGGCGCCAACGCGGCCGGGCAGCTCGCCAGCAACACCAGCCTGGCCCGGCACGTGCCCGCGCGACGGCAGGGCCTGTCGTTCGGCGTAAAGCAGGCCGCGATCCCGGTCAGCACGCTGCTCGCCGGCGTGGCGGTGCCCGCCGTGGCGTTGACCGTGGGTTGGCGCTGGGCATTCGTACTGGCCGCGGTGCTGGCCGCCGCCGCGATCGCGCTGGTGCCGCCCGAACACGACGCGGAGAAGCGGTCGCGCGGCAACGATGGCCGGGAGCAGGCGACCCGTGCCCTGGTGGTGATCGGGGTGGCCGCGACGCTGGCGGCCGGCGCAGCGAACGCGCTGGGTACGTTCCTGGTCGACTCGGCCGTGGAGCGCGGAATCGCGCCGGGCGCTGCGGGGCTGGCGCTGACGCTCGGCGGCGCGGTCTGTGTGGCCGCACGGATCGCCGGTGGCTGGCAGGCGGATCTGCGACCGGGGCGGCAGGTCGGCCTCATCGCGGCGCTGCTGGCCTGTGGTGCCGTCGGACTCGTGTTGCTCGCCGTGCCGGGTGCCCCCGCGCTGGTGGCCGGCGTCGTGCTCGGCTTCGGGCTGGGCTGGAGCTGGCCGGGGCTGATGAACTTCGCCGTGGTCCGGCTGCATCCACAGGCGCCGGCCGCGGCCACGTCGATCACCCAGACCGGCGTGTACGCGGGCGGCTGCCTCGGCCCGCTGGGACTGGGCGCGCTGGCCGCGGCCGCCGGCTACCCGGCGATGTGGGTGGTCGCGGCCATCGCGATGGTGTCGGCCGGGGCGCTCATGCTGCTGGGCAGCGCCATGCTCCACCGGCATACCGCAGCCGCGGTCGCCGCACGTTGACGCCACACCAAGGCAGGCTTGGCAGAGCCGAGATCAGCTCGTCCGATCGGCGATGAAGTCGCACAGCGTCTCCATCGCGCGCCGGGGTGACCCGTCCGGCAGCGCCGCGAGTTGCGCGCGAGCCTCCTCCGCGTACGTCCGGACCGTCTCCCGCGCTTGCTTCATCGCCACCGATTCGCGCAGCAACCCCAGGCCCTCGGCATGCAGCGCGTCGTCGGTGATCGGCCCGGTCGCGAGGATCTCGCGCAGGCGCACGGCCGACGCGTCGGTGTCGTCGCTCGCAAGGGCGTAGAGCATCGGCAGCGTCGGCACGCCCTCACGCAGGTCGGTGCCCGGCGTCTTGCCGGACTGCATGGACTCGGACACGATGTCGATCAGGTCATCGGAGAGCTGGAACGCGATGCCGATCGTCTCGCCGTACCGGGCCAGCGCCTCGACGTGCGCGGGCATCGCGCCCGAGAAGAGGCCACCGAACCGGGCCGAGGTCGCGATCAGCGACGCGGTCTTCTCCGTGATGACGTGCAGGTAGTGCGCGATCGGATCGCTGCCCCGCGGACCCACGGTCTCGGCGATCTGGCCATGCACCAGGCGGGCGAACGTCCGCGCCTGCAGATGCACCGCCTCCGGCCCGAGGGACGCGGCGATGTCCGCGGCCCGCGCGAACAGATAGTCGCCCACCAGGATCGCGACCGAGTTCCCCCAGCGCGCGTTGGCGCTCGGTGCCCCACGCCGTACCGCGGCCTCGTCCATCACATCGTCGTGGTACAGCGTCGCCAGGTGGGTCAGCTCCACCACGTTCGCGGCCGGGACGACGTCGGCCGCCGACGGCTGACCGAACTGGGCGCCCAACGCGACCAGCAACGGCCGGAACCGCTTGCCACCCGCGTCAACGAGGTGCCGGGCGGCCTCGGCCACGAGCGGGTCCGCGCTGGCCACGTTGGCCCGCAGCGCGTCCTCGACGGTGGCCAGCGTGGCCGACACCGACGCGTCGACCGCGGGGTCGATGTCGAGGCCGAGCGACGTCAGCGTCATGTCACCGGTGCTCACCACGCATTCACGATGCCATACCTTTGTCGCTGGCAGGTCCCAGGGGTCGCGGCCGCAAGATCAAATTCAAGATCCTCCCAGGGTACGGGCATCGCAACGTCCAGTGGGCCGCCGGCCGTCGCGTCGCGCACCGGCCGAATTCGCTGCGCGCCCGCGTGCTCCAATCCCGTTGATCATGAAGTTGCTGTGCTCCAGACGCCGATCACCGACAACCACTTCATGATCAGTGGCGTGCATGCCCGCACAAGATCGCGAGGTCTCCGATTTGCGCTAGCGCACGAACTGGGCGGCGTCGTTGGTGAGGTCGATGAGCGGGGCCGGAACCACGCCCAGCGCCAGCGTCGCGATGACGCCGATGGCGAGCGCCGCGGACGTCAGCGCGCCGGGGATCGAGACCGTCGGCGTCGACTCGCCCGGCTCGGACAGCCACATCAAGACCACGACCCGCAGGTACGGGAACGCGATCAACATGCTGCTGATCACGCCCACGATGACGAGCCAGGTCTGGCCGCCCTCGATCGCCGCACCGAAGATCGCGAACTTGCTGGTGAAGCCGCTGGTCAGCGGGATGCCGGCGAATGCCAGCAGGATGAACGAAAAGACGGCCGCGAACAGTGGACTCTTGCGACCCAGCCCGGCCCAGCGCGACAGGTGGGTCGCCTCGCCGTCCGCATCGCGCACCAGCGTCACGATGCCGAACGCCGCGAGCACCGAGAAGCCGTACGCGACGAGGTAGAACATCGTGCTCGACAGGCCCTGCTTGTTGAGCGCGAGGACGCCGACGAGCAGGTAGCCGGCGTTGGCGATCGACGAGTACGCGAGCAGGCGCTTCATGTCGGTCTGGGTGACCGCGAGAACCGCGCCGACCAGCATCGTGAGCACCGCGACGGCGCCGAGAATCGGCTGGAAGTCCCAGCGGAGCCCCTCGAACGCGACGTAGAGGATGCGCAACAGCGCGCCGAACGCGGCAACCTTGGTGCAGGACGCCATGAACGCGGTGATCGGCGTCGGGGCGCCCTGGTACACGTCGGGCGTCCACACGTGGAACGGCGCGAGCGCGGCCTTGAACAGCAGACCGATAGCGATCAGTGCCAGGCCGGCGTAGAGCAGCACCTGGCTGCGCTGCGGATTGACCACCGCGGCGTGCACCTGGCTGAGTTGTACGCCGTTCGCGTAGCCGTAGATCAGCGCCACGCCGAACAGGAAGAACGCCGAGGCGTACGAGCCGAGCAGGAAGTACTTGAGCGCCGCCTCCTGGCTGAGCAGGCGCCGCCGGCGCGCGAGCGCGCACATGAGGTATAGCGGTAGTGACAGCACTTCGAGCGCGACGAACATGGTCAGCAGGTCGTTCGCCGAGACGAAGAGCAGCATGCCGCCGAGCGCGAACAGCGCCAGCGGGTAGACCTCGGTGGCGCCAGGCTGGCCGCTGGCCTGCCGCAGGTCCTGCCGCGAGCCCACGGTGATGGCGGCCTGGGGGACGAACGCGCCACCCGGCTCGACTGCCCGTTCGCCGACGAGCAGCAGCGAGACGCCGCCGAGCGCCAGCAGCGTGCCCTGCAGGAACAGCGTCGGGCCGTCGACGGCGACCGCGCCGCCGATAGTGACGATCCGGGCGCCACGCTCGACGATCACGGCGACGAGCGCCGCCACGATGGAGAGAAGCGCGAGCGTGAGCTGGGCCCCGTTGCGCAAGCGCCGCGGCACCGCCACTTCCACCAGAACGCCGACGCAGGCGGCCCCGAACAGGATCAGCATCGGCAGCAATGCGCCGTAGTCGATCGGGGGCAGTTTGACGTCCATGACTACGGCGCCACCTTTCCGTTCGCGATCGCCGTCGGGCTTGGATCGGTCGCGCCGACGTTCTGCAGGGTCGCTCGGACCGCCGGGTTGATCACATCGGTGAGCGGCTTCGGGTAGAAGCCAAAGACGACCAGCAGCAGGATCAGGGGCGCGACGACCACCTTCTCGCGCATGGTGATGTCCTTCTGCATGGCCGGCACCGCGGTCAGCGCCGGGTTGAGCGTGCCCTGCGTGGTGCGCTGGATCATCCACAGGACGTACGCCGCGGCCAGGATGATGCCGCTGGTGGCGATGACCGCGTACGCCTTGTGGACCGTGAACGTGCCGATCAACACCAGGAACTCGCTGACGAACGGCGCCGTGCCGGGCAGCGACAGCATGGCGAGACCGGCGAAGAGCATGATGCCGGCGAGGACCGGGACAAGCCTGCCCGCGCCGCCGAAGTCGCTTATCAGCGCGGAGCCGCGACGGGCGACGAACATGCCGACGACCACGAACAGCAGGCCGGTGGCGAGGCCGTGGTTGACCATGTACAGCACCGAGCCGGTGCCGGCCTGGGTGGTGAACGCGAAGATGCCGAGGCCGATGAACCCGAAATGGGCGACCGACGAGTAGGACACCAGCCGCTTGAGGTCGTTCTGGCCGACCGCCAGCAGGGACGCGTAGATGATGCCGATGACCGCCAGCACGATCGCGGCCGGTGCGAACCAGCGCGACGCCTCCGGGAACAGCGGAAGGCAGTAACGCAGGATGCCGAACGTACCGACCTTGTCCATCACGCCGACCAGCAACGCAGCCGCACCGGCCGGGGCCGCGCCACCGGCGTCCGGGAGCCACGTGTGGAACGGGAAGAACGGTGCCTTGATCGCGAACGCGACGAAGAAGCCGAGGAACAGCCACCGCGCGGTGTTCGGGTCGAAGGCGCCCCCGGCCTCGGTGAGCCTCTGCCAGTCGAAGGTGTGCCCGCCGACCACCCAGAGGCCGATCACGGCGGCGAGCATGAACAGCCCGCCGACCAGCGAGTAGAGGAAGAACTTGACGGCCGCGTACTGCCGCCGGGCGCCGCCGTACGAACCGATGATGAAGTACATCGGCACCAGCATGACCTCGAAGAACACGTAGAACAGGAAGACGTCGGCGGCCGCGAAGACGCCGATCATCGTGCTTTCGAGCGCGAGCAGCAGCGCGAAGTACATCGGTACGGATCGATCACCGGTCTCGGCGTCGTGCCACGAGGCCAGGATGACCACCGGCGTCAGTACCGCGATGAGCATCAGCATCACCAGTGCGATGCCGTCCACGGCGAACGTAAACCGGACATCCCAACTGGGGATCCACGGATACGACTCGCGGAACTGGAAACGGTCGCCGCCGGCCTGGAACGCGGTCCACATGACGATGCTCAGCACAAGCACCGCCAGGGAGATGACCAACGCCACGATCTTCGCGAGGTCACCCCTGGTCCTGGGGATGAAGGCGACCACCAACCCGCCCACCAGCGGGGCGAGCGTCAGGATGGACAGGAACGGGAATCCGGACATTAGAAGGCCCTACCTCCGTGGTGACCGCACATGCCTTCGGTGCACTCGCTCATGCTGAATCTGATCGGCATGCGCTCGCGGCCCTCGCTGCGCTCGGTGCACTCGCTCATGCCAACCACCCGAGCTGGATGGCGAGGAAGGCACCCAGGACCAGCAGGGCGCCGGTGAGCATCGACAGCGCGTACGACCGCACGAAGCCGGTCTGCAGCCGGCGCAGACGCCCGGAGCTGCCGCCGACGCTGGCCGCGATGCCGTTGACCAGGCCGTCGATACCCTTGTTGTCGAAGTAGACCAGGGCCCGGGTCAGGTAGATGCCCGGGCGCTCGAACACGATCTCGTTGAACGCGTCCGTGTAGAGGTTCCGACGGGCCGCGGTTACCACCACGCCGGCCGGCTGCTCCTCCAGGGCGGTGCCGTTGCGGAACAGCGCCCAGGCAACGCCGACGCCGAGCACCGTGACGACCAGCGACAGCGTGGTGATCGCCCAGTGCTGCAACACCGGCTCGATGGGCGTCTCCGGCCGGCCGAGGACCGAGGAGAGCCAGCGCGGCACCGGCCCGGCCATCAGGCCACCGGCGACGACCGAGCCGATCGCCAGCAGCACCAGCGGAACGGTCATGATGGGCGGCGATTCGTGCGGCTCGTGGATGTCCTCGGTCCACCGCTTCGGGCCGTGGAACGTGAGGACGAACAGGCGCGTCATGTAGAAAGCGGTCAGTCCGGCGCCGATGAGCGCGGCCATGCCGAACAGCCAGGCGGTCCAATCCTTGCGCTCGAACGCGGCCGCGATGATCGGTTCCTTGGAGAAGAAACCGGATAACGGAGGGAGACCGATGATCGCCAGCCAGCCCGTCGCGAACGTGAGCCAAGTAATCCTCATGTAGCGCCAGAGCCCGCCGAAGCGCCGGATGTCGACCTGGTCGTTCATGCCGTGCATGACCGACCCGGCGCCGAGGAACATGTTGGCCTTGAAGAAACCGTGTGAGAGCAGGTGCACGAGGGCCAGCGCGTACGCGCCGCCGCCCAGGCCGACGCCGAGGAACATGTAGCCGATCTGGCTCACCGTGGACCAGGCGAGGACCCGCTTGATGTCGTCCTTGGCCGCGCCGATGATGCAGCCCATCAGCAGCGTAATCGCGCCGACGCTGGCCACGACCAGCTGCAGCGTGGTGTTCGCCGAGAAGATCGCGTTGGAGCGGGCGATGAGGTACACACCGGCGGTGACCATGGTCGCGGCGTGGATGAGGGCGGACACCGGGGTCGGGCCTTCCATCGCGTCCGGCAACCATGCCTGCAGCGGGAACTGGCCGGACTTGCCGCAGGCGCCGAGCAGCAGCAGGAGCCCCAGGATCAGGACGGTGCTCGAGGACAGCCGGCCGACGCCGTTGAACACCTCGTCGAACTGCGTGGTACCGAGCGTCGCGAACATCAGGAAGATGCCGAGGACCAGGCCGGCGTCGCCGACCCGGTTCATCAGGAACGCCTTCTTGCCCGCGGTGGCCGCGCTCGGCCGGTCGAACCAGAACGCGATCAGCAGGTACGACGCCAGACCGACGCCCTCCCAGCCGAAGTAGAGCATCACGTAGTTGGTGCCGAGGACCAGCAGCAACATGGCGGCGATGAACAGGTTGAAGTAACCGAAGAACAGCCGCCGGTCCGGGTCGTGCGCCATGTAGCCGACCGCGTACAGGTGGATCAGCGAGCCGACGCCGGTGATCAGCAGCACGAAGACGCCGGACAGCGGATCGAAGAGCAGACCGAAGTCCACGTGCAGCCGGCCGACCATGATGAAGTCGAACATGCTGAGCTCCGCCGAGCGGTTGCCCTGCAGGTTCCGCAGCGCGATGAACATCACCAGGCCGAGCACGAAGCAGGCGGCCACGGAGAGCACGCCCAGCCAGTGCCCCCACC
>JBKOWB010000312.1:0-2639 GCA_046724195.1 Actinomycetota bacterium | reverse complement strand
GCTTTGCGCGTACCCGCGAAATCTCGTGTCACGACCGAGCCGGCGCCGCGGACCTCGCCCACGGCGAAGGCCGCGCTGAGCGCGAACTACGGGGTCAGGTCGAGCTGGGATACGGGCTTCATCGGCGCGGTGCAGGTGCGCAACGACAGCGAGACGCCGCAGAACTGGACGGTGACGGTGCGTTACGACGCATCGGACGGCGTGCGGATCACCCAGGCCTGGAACGGCACGCTGTCGCGGCAAGGCGACGTGACGATCTTCAGCGGTGGGCCGCTGGAGCCCGGCGGGACGCAGAACTTCGGCTTCGAGGCGACGAAAGGAGCCACCGGCGAGGTACGCCCGATGTCGTGCACCGCCAACGGGTCATGGTGCCGGATGAGCTAAGATTGCTTGTTCGAGGGGGTGACTGGTTTCGACTTCGTAAGTGGAGACAGGGGAAGCGAGCCGAGGAAGCCGACGTCGTCTCGAGAATCGGTCGTCGGAAACCAATAAGCGCCAAGCAGGATAGCGCTGACTCTTACGCTCTCGCCGCCTGAGGCAAGTAGCGGAGTCTGTCGGTCTGGGAGCGCCTCCGTCCCAGATACCGGCATCAGCTAGGAGGCTGGCCAATCGGACCCGGTCGCGGGGTCCGTGCGGCGAGATCAATCAGCGACTGGGCCTGTCACACCAACTTGCTCACGTGACTGGTGGGGCCGAGTAGAGGCATAGTGAGCTGCGCTCGGAGAAGCCCTGACGAAACAACGAAGGACCCGGGTTCGATTCCCGGCACCTCCACATCGAAAGGTGATGCCCCGGCCACCGGCCGGGGCATCACCACGATTCAGGGCAGATCGATGGGGAGCTTGATGCCGTCCAGGGCGTGGGCGCACGGGCAGGTGCGCTCGGTCGGCAGGTTCGCCACCGCCTCCAGGAGGAGCTCACGGAGGATCGCGGTGTTCTCGGCGAACACCCGGAACACTTCCTCCTGGGTGACCCCGCGGTCGCCCTCGACGCCGGCGTCCAGGTCGGTGACGAGCGCGATGGTCGTGTAGCACAGCGCCAGTTCGCGGGCCAGCACGGCCTCCGGATGACCGGTCATGTTGACCACCGCGCCGCCGATCGAGGTGTACCAGCGCGACTCCGCCCGGGTGGAGAACCGCGGCCCCTCGACGACGACCATTGTGCCGCCGTCCACCGGGCTTTGCCGCGCCGCAGCCCTCAGCACGGTGGCACGCCCGTCCGGGCAGTAGGGGTCGGCGAACGACACATGTACCGCACCCACGTCGTAGAACGTCTGCTCGCGCCCGCTCGTACGGTCAATCAGCTGGTCAGGGACCACAAAAGTGCCGGGGCCGAGGTCCGGCCGCAGCCCGCCGACCGCGCAGGGCGCGATGATCTGACGAACGCCCATCGACCGCAACGCCCACAGGTTCGCCCGGTACGGGATCTTGTGCGGCGGGAACCGGTGATCGCGCCCGTGCCGCGGCAGGAACGCCACCCGCCGCCCGACCACCTGCGCCACCGTGATGGGGTCCGACGGCGGACCGTAGGGTGTGGCCACCGCGTGCTCGGTGGCTCCGTCCAGGAGTGCGTAGAGGCCCGATCCGCCGATGATGCCGATCTCGGCGGTTGCGGATGGCTGGTTCATGCGCAGACCTTATCGGTGGCGGAGACGCAGGATAATGTGCGATGCATGGCGTTGCTGGAGAGGGCCGAGCGCTTGCTCGCTTCGTACGCGCTGGCCTTGCGGAGGTGTCGTGCATAGCGAGGGACAGCGAATCGGAGGTCGATCGATGGAGTCGATGACCGGTCAGTTGCTGGTCGCGACCCCGACGCTCAAAGACCCCAACTTCGACCGTACGGTGGTGTTGCTGGTCGCGCACGAGCCCGGCGGTGCCCTCGGCGTCGTCCTCAACCGCGCCACCGAGGTACCGGTCGCCGACGTCCTCGGCAACTGGGGTGACCTCGCCGGCGACCCCGCGGTCCTCTTCGAGGGCGGCCCGGTGCAACCCGAGTCCGCGATCTGCCTGGCCCGGACCCGTCCCATGGTGAAGAAGCGGGTCAGCGGCTTCCACCAGGTCGCCGGCGCGCTCGGAACGATCGACCTGTCCGCCGACCCGGACCGCCTGCGCGAGAGCGTCGCCGGTATCCGGGTCTTCGCGGGCTACTCCGGCTGGTCACCGGGTCAGCTCGAGGACGAGATCTCGTCGGGCTCATGGTTCGTGTTCGACGCCCTGCCCGGCGACCCGTTCGTCAGCCGGCCGGACGATCTTTGGGCCATGGTCCTGCGCCGCCAGGGCGACATCCTGGCCGCGGTGGCCCACTTCCCACCGGACGTGTTGCTGAACTGAGGGCCTGCCGTGGGGGAGGCATGCGCTGGTGTGTACTATTCCGTGAGTGCCCGGGCGACCGGGTGCCGTAAGGGGCTGTGGCGCAGCTGGTAGCGCACCACACTGGCAGTGTGGGGGTCAGGGGTTCGAGTCCCCTCAGCTCCACCCTCATGACCAGGGCGTTTGCATTCTGAACAAACGCCCTGACTGGTTTTCGAGTCGTTGAGTAGGCAAGCGAGTAGCCAACTCTATCGGTCGTCCCCCCAGAGCACGTCTTCCATAGCGCTCGCCGCTTGAGTCAACTGGGTGGGCATCACGTGGCTGTAGATG
>JBKOWB010000046.1:0-3730 GCA_046724195.1 Actinomycetota bacterium | reverse complement strand
GGCGCGGCCTCATGCGGGGCCGACCGCTGCGCTGACGCGGCCTCTTGCGGGGCCGACTGCTGCGCGGGCGCGGCCTCTTGCGGGGCCGACTGCTGCGCGGGCGCCGAGCCGTCCTCCTCGCCGTCGCCCGCGATCACCGCGAGCTCGCTGCCCACGTCGGCGGTCTCGTCCTCGCCGACCACGATGCGGGCGAGCACGCCCGCGGCCGGCGACGGGATCTCGGTGTCGACCTTGTCAGTGGAGACCTCGAGCAGCGGCTCGTCCGCCTCGACCCGCTCGCCTTCCTGCTTGAGCCAGCGCGTGACGGTGCCCTCGGTGACGCTCTCACCCAGCCGCGGCATGGTGACCGATACCGGCATTCTTCGAACTCCTTACCAGGACGTGCGGATGGATGGACGAATCAGGCGTGAGCGTGGAGCGGCTTGCCGGCCAGCGCGAGGTGCGCCTCGCCAAGTGCCTCGGACTGCGTCGGGTGGGCGTGCACGAGCTGGGCGACCTCCTCCGGGAACGCCTCCCAGTTGTAGATCAGCTGGGCCTCGCTGACGAGCTCGCCCATCCGCGCGCCGACCATGTGTACGCCGACGACCGGGCCGTCGGTGACCCGCACCACCTTGACGAAGCCCTGGGTCTTGAGGATCTGGCTCTTGCCGTTGCCGCCGAGGTTGTAGCTGTACGTGGTGATCTTGTCGTCGCCGTACCTCTGCCTGGCATGCGCCTCGGTGATCCCGACGGACGCGACCTCGGGGTCGGAGTACGTGACCCGCGGGATGCCCGCCTCGTCGATGACCGCCGGGTTGAGGCCCGCGATCTCCTCGGCCACGAAGATGCCCTGCGCGAAGCCACGGTGTGCCAGCTGCAAGCCGGGCACGATGTCACCGACCGCGTAGATGTTGCCGACCCCGGTGTGCAGCCGCTCGTTAGTGAGGACGAAGCCGCGGTCCAGCCGTACGCCTTGCTGTTCGTACCCCAGGTCCTTGGTCGTGGGGCCGCGGCCGACCGCGACCAGCAGCAACTCGGCCTCGACGGTCTCGCCACCCTGGACCGTGGCCCGGACGCCGTTGTCGGTGTGCTCGAGCTTCTCGAACGGCTTGCCGACCTTGAAGTTGATCTTCCGCTTGCGGAACGCGCGCTCGACCGCCTTCGAGATCTCCTCGTCCTCGGCCGCGACCAGCCGGGGCAGCGCCTCCAGGATCGTCACGTCGGCGCCGAACGACCGCCACACGCTGGCGAACTCGACCCCGATGACGCCGCCGCCGAGCACGATCGCGGAGCTCGGCACGCGGTCGAGCTTGAGGGCGTGCTCGCTGGTCAGCACGCGCTTGCCGTCGACCTCGAGGCCGGGGAGCGAGCGCGAGTACGAGCCGGTCGCGAGGATGACGTTACGGCCGGTGTAGCGCTTCCCGGCGACCTCGACGGTGTCGCGGCCGACGAGCTTGCCGGCGCCCGGGACGATCGTGATCCGGTCCTGCTTGAGCAGACCCTGCAGGCCCTTGTAGAGGCGGCCGACAACGCCGTCCTTGTACGCGTTCACGCCGGCCATGTCGATGCCGACGAGGTCGGCCTTGACACCGAACTGCTCGCTCTCGCGGGTCTGGTCCGCGACCTCCGCCGCGTGCAGCAGCGCTTTCGTCGGGATGCACCCGCGGTGCAGGCACGTGCCGCCCAGCTCCGCCTTGTCGATCAGCGCCACCGAGAGATTCAGCTCGGCCGCGCGCAGGGCGGCCGCGTACCCGCCGCTGCCGGCGCCGAGGATAACGATGTCGAAGGTTCCGCCGTTCGGCTGGCTCACGTCAACTCCAAGGTCGCGTCGTTACCACGTGGGTCACACTATGGAAACGGTCACAAGTCTTCCCGGCCATCTTGTCACTTGTGGAAGCGATCAATGCAGTCAGGTGCCCAACGGGATGCGGTGCCGAAGTACCCTTGCGGCAATTGAGCGTGAGGAGTGGGGCGTGGCCTGGTTTCGTCGGCGCAGAGGGCCGGATCGGGCGAGCGGGCGGCCGGCGGATCCGGAAGATCTCGAGTATCTTGCGGGGTTTGTCCAGTCCCGGCGTGGCGTCGAGGCGTTCATCGAGCCGCGAACCACAGTGACCGAGACGACGTTGTTGCTCGTGGCACACGACGGCGAGTGGACCCGGCGGCGGGTCGACTCGCCAGAGACCGCCCGGCGGTTCGCCCACCAGATGTCGATGCCGATCTATGACGTCCGGCTGGTGGGCTATCCCCAGCGCATGCGCGACTACAACGCCCGCCAGAAGGGACGACCCGCCAGCTAGCGATCACCGGCGGTTAGAAGGCGATCGCCGCCGAGCGAGGACATCCCATCGTTGTTGGCTGTCAAGCGGCTGTGGCGTGGTCTTGTTGGGTCTGCTGCCAGGCGTGGGTTTCGGTGTGGAGGGTGCCGGTTTCCGGCAGCCGTGCAGGATGCCGACGTCGGGCGCGCCGGTGATCCCCTGTCGGGGATGAGGTGGGGCGCGGCCGAGCGAGGCCAGCAGCTCGCGTCACCCGTTCGCGGCTATGTCGTCGACCAGCGTCAGGAGCGTACGAATCGGTACGCCGGTGCCGCCCTTGGTCCAGTATCCGGTCGGCTCGCCCGTGTGGTACGACGGCCCGGCGATGTCGATGTGCGCCCACGACACGCCGTCCGTGACGAACTCGCGCAGGAACACCCCGCCCTGCAGCATGTGCCCGGCCCGATCCATGTTCGCGTTGGTCTGGCTGATGTCGGCTACGTCCGACTCCATGCCCTTGCGTACGTCGTCGGGTAGCGGCATCGGCCACATCGGTTCGCCGGTCTCGTCGCCGGCCTCCTTGACCCGATCGCAGGTCTCCGGCGTACCCATGACGCCGGCGATCCGCTTCCCGAGCGAGATGACCTGGCCGCCGGTGAGCGTGGACGTCTCGAACAGGTAGTCGGTGCCGTCGGCGCAGGCGCGGGCTATCGCGTCGCCGAGCACCATCCGGCCCTCCGCGTCGGTGTTGAGCACCTCGACGCGCTTGCCGTTGAACATCGTGATGACGTCGCCCGGCCGGTACGCCGACCCGGACGGCATGTTCTCCGCCATCGCCAGGTACCCGGCGACCGCCACCGGCGGCTTGAGCGCGGCCACCGCGAGCATCGCCGCGCCGACCGCGGCCGCGCCGGCCATGTCCGACTTCATCTCCCACATGCCGGCGGTCGGCTTGATGCTGATGCCGCCCGTGTCGAACGTGATGCCCTTGCCGACCAGCGCCACCCGCTTCGGATTGGCGATGCCGGCGGGTGTGTAGGAGAGCTTCACCAGCCGCGGTGGCGCCTCGGAGCCCTGGCCGACCGCCACGATGCCGCCGTACCCGAATGCCTTCAGCGCATCGAGGTCGAGCACCTCGACCTCGAGGCCGGTGCCGTCGGCGGCCGCGACCACGACGTCGGCGAACTGTGGCGGGCGCAGCTCGTTCGGCGCCATGTTGACCCAGTCGCGGGCCAGCCGGACCACCCGCGACACGACCACGGCACGCTGCACCTCGGAGCGCGCGGCCGGGTCGCCCGCGTCCGGCACGTACACCTGGAGCGCCGCGACCGGATCGCGGCGGCCCGGCTGCGGCTTGGTCTTGTAGCCCGCGAACCGGTACGACCCGAGCAGCGCGCCCTCCAGGATCGCGCGGAGCACGCCCGGCGCGTCCGGGTCGTCCGGCAGCGGGAGCGCGAGTGCCACGGCATCGCTGCCCGCGAGCGCGCGCACGGCGGCGC
>JBKOWB010000175.1:0-7672 GCA_046724195.1 Actinomycetota bacterium | reverse complement strand
TGCACGTCGCGGCGATCTCGAGGCCGTCCTCGCGGACCGTGATCGGCGCCCATCCGGCCGCGGCGAGGTCGAGCAGCCGCCTGATGTGCGGCCGTAGCTCGCCGAACAGCGCGGTGCCGCCGCCCAGCCACGCGTCGCCGGGCCGCCATTGGCCCACTTCGGCGGGGCTGATCACCTCCACGACGGTGTTCAGATCCACGTCCGTACGGTACGCGTTCGGTAGCCGTCCGCTATCACCCGGAACGGCGCCGCCGGTGGTCCGACGCCGGAACGCCCACGGTCTACTCCCTTGGTTCGCCCTCGATCGGCGGTGCCCAGCCCGGCCGCTTGATCAGGCAGAACGGGTGGCCGGCCGGGTCGGCGAAAACGTCACCGCCGTCCAGTTTCGTCGCGCCGAGCGCCAGGACCGCGTCGTAGGAGCCCGCGACATCCTCGACCATCACATCCAGGTGGATCTGCTGCGGCACCGCGGGGTCGGGCCATGTCGCCGGGCGTTGGTCGGGGGAGCGCTGGAACGCGATGCCGGACGCCCGGTCGGTCGTGGACACCACCACGAAGTCCTCGTCCTGGTACGTGATCGGCGAACCCAGCAAGCGGCTGTAGAAGGTCGCGAGGGCCAGCGGATCTGGGCAGTCGAAGATCACGTGGTGTAACCGGCCGATCGGCATGACGTCTCCCTGCGGGCGGCGCCGGGACCCGTCCGTGCGGTTGGAGGCGTCCGGCGGCGTACAGAATCATGGGTTTTGCGGATCTTCGGGGGACGGCCAGGTCCATTCCGCGATCCTGGGGTCGTCCTCGCCGTGGTCGCGGGTGTATTCGCGCGCCTGTTGGCGTTGGTCGACCATCTGCTGGCGCAGGTGGGCGGCCTTGGCGCCGAGGCCGGGCACCCGGTCGATGACGTCGATGACCAGCCGGAAGCGGTCCAGGTCGTTGAGCATCACCATGTCGAACGGCGTGGTGGTGGTGCCCTCCTCCTTGAAGCCGCGGACGTGGATGTTGCCGTGGTTGGTGCGCTTGTACGTGAGCCGGTGGATCAGCGACGGGTACCCGTGGTACGCGAAGATGATCGGCCTGTCCATCGTGAAGATGGTGTCGAACTCGTTGTCCGGCAACCCGTGCGGGTGTTCGGTGGCCGGCTGCAGCCGCATGAGGTCGACCACGTTGACGAAGCGGACCTTGAGGTCGGGCAGGTGCTGCCTGAGCATGTCGGCGGCGGCCAGCGCCTCCATGGTGGGGACGTCGCCGGCGCAGGCGAGCACGACGTCGGGTTCGGTGCCGGCGTCGGTGCTGGCGAAGTCCCAGATGCCCAGGCCGCGACGGCAGTGCAGGGTGGCTTCCGGCATGGTGAGCCAGTTGGGTGCCGGTTGCTTGCCGGCGATGACGACGTTGATGTAGTGCCGGCTGCTCAGGCAGTGGTCCATGGTGGACAGCAGGGTGTTGGCGTCGGGTGGCAGGTAGACGCGGACGACTTCCGCCTTCTTGTTGGCCACGTGATCGATGAAGCCGGGGTCCTGGTGGGAGAACCCGTTGTGGTCCTGCCGCCAGACGTGGCTGGACAGCAGGTAGTTGAGCGAGGCGATGGGCCGCCGCCACGGAATGCCGCGGGTGACCTTGAGCCATTTGGCGTGCTGGTTGAGCATCGAGTCGACGACGTGGATGAACGCCTCGTAACTAGTGAACACGCCATGCCGGCCGGTGAGCAGGTAGCCCTCGAGCCAGCCCTGGCATTGGTGCTCGGAGAGCACCTCGACGACCCGGCCGGTGGGCGACTCGTGGTCGTCGAGCTCGGTGGTCCGGGCGGTCCACACCCGGTCGGTGACCTCGAACGCCGCGTCGAGCCGGTTGGAGGCGACCTCGTCCGGGCCGAACAGGCGGAACCGGTCGGGGTTGGCGCGGATGACGTCGCGCAGGTAGCCGCCGAGGATGCGGGTGGCCTCCCGCACCGGCCGGCCCGGCCGCGGCACGTCCACGGCATAGTCGCGGAAGTCCGGCAGGACCAGGTCGCGCAGCAGTTCGCCGCCGTTGGCGTGCGGGTTGGCGCTCATCCGCCGGGTGCCGCGGGGCGGCAGGCTGGTCAGTTCCGCGACCGGCGCGCCGGTGGCGTCGAACAGTTCCTCCGGCTGGTACGACCGCAGCCATTCGGTGAGCTGGGCCAGATGTTCGGGATTGTGGCGCGGGTCGGACAGCGGCACCTGGTGCGCGCGGAACGTGCCCTCGACCGGCAACCCGTCGACCGTCTTGGGTCCGGTCCAGCCCTTCGGCGTGCGCAGGACGACCATCGGCCAGCGCGGCCGGGTGCCGTCGCCGGTGCTGCGCGCCTGCCGCTGGATCGCCGCGACGGTGTCCAGCGCCATGTCCATCGCGGCCGCGAGTTGCTGGTGTACGAGTGCCGGTTCGTCGCCGGCGACCACGACCGGCTCGTAGCCCCAACCGTTCAACAGCGACATCAGGTCGTCGTCCGGGATGCGGTCGAGGATGGTCGGGTTGGCGATCTTCCAGCCGTTGAGGTGCAGGATGGGCAGCACGGCGCCGTCGCGTGCCGGGTTGAGGAAGACGTTGGACAGCCAGCTGGTGGCGAGCGGGCCGGTTTCAGCTTCGCCGTCGCCGATCACGCAGAAGACGGTCAGGTCGGGGTTGTCGAAGGCGGCGCCGTAGGCGTGCATGAGCGAGTAGCCGAGTTCGCCGCCCTCGTGGATGGAGCCGGGTACTTCGGGGGCGACGTGGCTGGGGATGCCGCCGGGGAAGGAGAACTGGCGGAACAGGCGTTGCATGCCGGCCTCGTCTTGGCTGACCGAGGGGTAGAGCTCGCTGTAGGTGCCTTCGAGCCAGGTGTTGGCCACAATGGCGGGGCCGCCGTGGCCGGGGCCGATGACGTAGATGGCGTCGAGGTCGCGGTTGACGATCTGCCGGTTGGCGTGTGCGTAGATCATGTTGAGGCCGGGGCTGGTGCCCCAGTGTCCGAGCAGCCGCGGCTTGATGTGCTCGGGGCGTAATGGCTCGCGCAGCAGCGGGTTGCTCATGAGGTAGATCTGCCCGATGGTCAGGTAGTTCGCCGCGCGCCAGTAGGCGTTCAGCCGGTCCAGCTCGGCGTCGGTCAGCGGCCCCTGCAGTGTCGACTCGATCGAGGTCATGACCCCTATGCTGCCCCGTCTGGATTTCCTTCGCGCGTGGCGTCATTTCCTTCGCGCGTGGCGTCGAGAACGGCGACGCCGTTCCGACCATCGGTTGAACGTACCGTCTCGTGCCAGGGAGCAATTCATGACCAAGTACCTGCTCATCCAGAACTACGAGGGCGGCGTCTGCACCGAGCCCATGGGCACCTGGGATCCGGCCGACATCCGCGCCCACATCGACTTCCAGCAGAGCCTGAACGCCGAGCTCACCGCGTCCGGCGAACTGGTGGACGCGCAAGGCGTGGCCGGGCCCGAGCAGGCCAAGCGGGTGACGTCCGACGGCACCGCCGCGCCGATCGTCCGGACCGGGCCGTTCCCGGAGTCGTCCCCGCTGCTGGCCGGCTACCGGATCGTCGACGTGGAGTCGGAGGCGCGAGCGCTCGAAATCGCCGCCAAGACGTCTGCCGCGCCGGGGGCCGCCGGGGTGCCGCTACAGCAGCCGATCGAGGTCCGGCAGGTGATGGTCGCCTCGTAGGCTGGAGAGCGCTTTCTCCGGTGGTATCGAATCCGGCTCCTTCGAGCTGTACCACAGGGGAAAGCGCTCTCTCGTTCCGGAACTCTTATCGGAATCTTAAGTCCATCGATGTCCGCTTGACCCGACTCCGTCCGGCGCGCTTGGGTGGTGCACTGTTAAGCGCCCTTCCAATTCCCCCACGGAGTATCCCCATGCGCAGACGCGCACTGCTCGCAGCGGTAACCGTGGCCACGGCCGTTCTTGCCACGGCCGGCGTCCGTTTCGTCGCCGACGCCGGCACCACGCCGCCATCCACCGACGCCACCTTCGTCCACCCCGGCGTGCTGGTCAGCCGCACCCAGCTCGACTTCGTGAAGAGCAAGGTCGCCGCGAAGGCCCAGCCCTGGCTGAACGCGTACAACCAGATGATCGGCAGCAGGTACGCATCGCTGTCGCGTACCCCCAAGCCGCGCGCGACCGTCGAATGCGGGCCCTACTCGAACCCGAACAACGGCTGCACCGACGAGCGCGAGGACGCCATCGCGGCATACACCGACGCGCTGGTCTGGTACACCTCCGGCAACGCCGCGTACGCGCAGAAGTCGATCGCGCTGATGGACGCGTGGTCGGCCACCATCAAGACGCACACCAACAGCAACGCGCCGCTGCAGACCGGCTGGGCCGGCTCGGTATGGCCGCGAGCCGCGGAGATCATCAAATACACGTACTCGAGCTGGCCCAACCAGGCCCGGTTCGCCACCATGCTGTGCACCGTCTACCTGCCCACCGTCATCGTCGGCAGCGCCAGCAACGGCAACTGGGAGCTGAGCATGATGGAGGCTGCGGTCGGCATCGCCGTCTTCCTCGACGACCGGGCCAGCTACGACCGGGCGATCACCCGGTTCCGGGCCCGCGCGCAGGCGTACATCTACATCACCGCGGACGGTTCGCAGCCCAAGTACCCGCCGGTCGGCGGCATCGACACCCGCAGCGAGCTGATCAAATACTGGCAGGGCCAGAGCACATTCGTCGACGGGCTGGCCCAGGAGACCTGCCGGGACTTCGTGCACACCGGGTACGGCATCTCGGCCATCTCGCACGTCGCCGAGACCACCCGCATCCAGGGCGCCGATCTGTGGCCCGAGCTGTCCGAGCGGATGCGCCACGCGCTGGGCTTCCACACCAAGTTCGAGAACGGCACCCCTGTGCCGTCGAACATCTGCGGCGGCACGGTCACTAAGGGCCTCGGTCCGATCACCGAGGTGGCCTTCAACGCCTTGCACAACCGCATGGGCATCGCGATGGCGAACAGCCAGCAGTACACCGAGTCGCACCGCCCGCAGGGCACGAACAACCTGTTCGTCGCGTGGGAGACCCTGACCCACGCGAACAACCCCGCCTGACCGTTCCGCAGAGAGAGATCCACCATGACCTCGCTTCGTCCCCGCGTGCTGGCCCCCACCATCTCCGCCCTGGTCATCGTCGCGCTCGGCATCGTCGGCATCACGAACGCCATGGCCGCGACCGCCGGGCCGATCACCGGCCTGGGCGGCAAGTGCGTCGACGTCGCGGGGGCCAATTCCGCGAACGGCACGCCCGTCCAGCTCTACGACTGCAACGGCACGAACGCGCAGAACTGGACCGTCGGCAACTCGGACAACTCGATCCGGGCGCTCGGCAAATGCATGGACGTCACCGCCGCCGGCACCGCCAACGGCACCAAGATCCAGCTGTACGACTGCAACGGCACGAACGCCCAGAAGTGGACGGTGTCCGGCGGCGCTCTGGTCAACACCGGCTCCGGCAAGTGCCTCGACGCCACGAACCAGAGCTCGGCGAACGGCAACCAGCTGCAGATCTGGTCCTGCACCGGCGGCGCCAACCAACAATGGACGCTGCCCGGCGGCACGCCGCCCACGACGCCGCCGACCACACCGCCCGGCACCCCAGACCTGGGCCCGAACGTGTCGATCTTCGACTCGTCGATGTCCGCGTCGACCATCCAGAACCGGCTCAACCAGGTCTTCAACCAGCAGCAGACCAACCAGTTCGGCAGCCAGCGGTACGCGCTGCTGTTCAAGCCGGGCACCTACAACGTCGACGCCAACGTCGGCTTCTACACCCAGGTCGCCGGGCTCGGGCTGACGCCGGACGCGGTGACCATCAACGGCGCCGTGCACGCCGAGGCCGACTGGTTCCAGGGCAACGCGACGCAGAACTTCTGGCGCTCGGCGGAGAACCTGTCCGTCACGCCGACCGGCGGCTCGGACCGCTGGGCGGTCTCCCAGGCGGCGCCGTACCGGCGCATGCACGTTCACGGCAACCTGCAGCTTGACGACGGCGGCTGGTCCAGCGGTGGCTTCATCTCCGACACCAAGGTCGACGGGCAGATCCGGTCCGGCTCCCAGCAGCAGTTCCTCACCCGCAACTCGCAGATGGGCAGCTGGAGCGGCTCGAACTGGAACATGGTCTTCGTCGGCGACCAGGGCGCCCCGGGCAACAGCTTCCCGTCGCCGCCGTACACCACGGTCGGCTCGACCCCGGTGGTCCGGGAGAAGCCGTTCCTGTACGTCGACGCGAGCGGCAACTACCAGGTGTTCGTCCCCGCGCTGCGGACCAACTCGTCCGGCACCACCTGGGCGAACGGCAGTCCCGCCGGCGAGAGCCTGCCGATCAGCGCGTTCTCCGTGGTCCGGCCCGGCGACACCGCCGCGACCATGAACGCGGCCCTCGCCCAGGGCAAGAACCTGCTGATCACGCCGGGCGTCTACCACCTCAACCAGACGCTCAACGTGACCCGCGCCAACACGGTCGTCCTCGGGCTGGGCCTGGCCACGCTGATCCCCGACGGCGGCATCACCGCGATGACCACCGCCGACGTGGACGGGCTCAAGATCGCCGGCGTGCTGTTCGACGCCGGCAGCACCAACAGCCAGGTACTCGCGGAGATCGGCCCGCCCGGCTCCTCGGCCAGCCACGCCGCAAACCCGACCACGCTCTCCGACGTGTTCTTCCGCGTCGGCGGCGCCGGCGTCGGCAAGGCCACGGTGTCCTTGCGGATCAACAGCGACGACGTGATCGGCGACCACAGCTGGATCTGGCGCGCCGACCACGGCAGCGGCGTCGGCTGGACCAGCAACACCGCCTCGAACGGCCTGATCGTGAACGGCGACAACGTCACGTTCTACGGCTTGTTCGTCGAGCATTACCAGCAGTACCAGACCATCTGGAACGGCAACGGTGGGCGGACGTACTTCTACCAGAACGAGATGCCGTACGACCCGCCGAACCAGGCGGCGTACATGAACGGCGGCACGCAGGGCTGGGCGGCGTACAAGGTGGCGGATTCGGTGACCACGCACGAGGCGTGGGGCCTGGGCAGCTACTGCTTCTTCAACGCCAACCCGTCGGTGGTCAACGCCCGGGCGTTCGAGGTTCCCGTCAAGCCGGGCGTGCGGTTCCACAACATGGTGACCGTGTCGCTGGGTGGCACGGGCACGATCTCGCACGTCATCAACAACACGGGCGCCGCCGTCAACACCAGCCACCAGGTCACCGATCTGGTCAGCGGACCCTGACGCCCCGCCCCCCGGTTGATCATGAAGTTGCTGTCGCTTCGCCTCGGCGTTTCGCACAGGAACTTCATGATCAACGGGGCCTAGTTTCAAGATTAAATTCCTCGGTTCCCGGGTCCGTCGTGCGTGCGACCGCCGCTCCCGCCGGAGACCGGCCGCGGCCATCCACTCGCCTAGCGGCTCGTGAGCGGATGGCCGCGGCCTGCCAGGGCCGTGCGCCCCCAACCGGGCCTGCGTAGCTCCGGCTTGTCATCCCGCGGGGTTGCGTGGTCTGCTGTGGCACCTCTGGGGGCGATAAACACACACATAGTCGGTTAGTGCCTGTCTCGGACGGCTCGGCCCGCGTGCACGACGCCGCCGCGCCGTTCGTCCTGTTCGGGGACGCTGTCGAGCGGCTTGCTGCCGCGGGGCTCCCGCGCGCGTCCTGAACGGCCGGCGCGCGCCAGCGATCGAACGGCCGTCGCCATTCG
>JBKOWB010000035.1:0-6849 GCA_046724195.1 Actinomycetota bacterium | reverse complement strand
TTCATCGCCACCAGCACGTCGGGCGCGTCGCCGGGCGTGAGGATGTCGTAGTCGGCGAAGTGCACCTGGAAACTGGAGACACCCGGCAGGGTGCCGGCTGGAGCACGGATCTCCGCGGGGAAGTTCGGCAACGTCGAGATGTCGTTGCCGAGCTGGGCCGTCTCCGATGTGAATCGGTCGCCGGTGAGCTGCATGCCGTCGCCAGAGTCACCGGCGAACCGGATCACCACCCGATCGAGCTGCTCCACGCGCTTCGCCGGAACATCGACCTCGGCTTGCTCGGCCACTTGATCCAACCTCCTGAAGGAGCCGGTCGGCGGGTTATGCACCTCGATGAGCCGGCCCGCAGTTGTCAGTTTCAGCCTACGTCGCGCCCCTTACCGTGGCGGGTAAGAAAACTGTCTGTTCGTAGACCGTTGACCAATGTAGCCACGTAAGGCATCCCTGTCCCACCCGAGTCCACCTTTCGGTCGCTAGGCTGCGCTCGTGGAGGGGTATCTGGGTTCGTACGCCACCCTCGGGTTGCTGCTGGCCGCGGGCGTGCTCGTCTTCGTCGGCGCGTTCGCCGCGAACCGCCTGCTCAGACCTGCGGCACCGGCCGAACCGCCGGGCAAGCGGATCGCCTATGAGAGCGGCGTCGACCCGGTCGGGGGAGACTGGGCGCAGGCGCAGATCCGTTACTACGTGTATGCGTACCTGTACGTCCTGTTCGCCGTGGAGGCGGTGTTCCTCTTTCCCTGGGCGGTAGTCTTCGACCGCCCAGGATTCGGCCTGGTCACGGCCGTGGAGATGGCCATCTTCGTGGCGATCCTGACGCTCGGGATCCTGTACGCCTGGCGCAAGAAGATCCTCACCTGGACCTAGTTTGATGGCCTCGCTTCGCTCGGCTGGCTCGCGCCTGATAACCGGTGAGATGCCGCAGTCGCTGCGGTCGCTGCGCTCCCTCCGCTTGGTGCGGCATCTCACCGGCGGCGCTCGCGACCTGGCTGGCCTCGCTGTCGCTCGGCGGCTCGCGCCTTATGCACCGCCGAGATGCCGCACCGGGCGCAGCGACCGCAAACCCCGCGCCCGGCACGACATCTCGCCGGCGGCGCTCGCTGAGCTGGCTGGCCTCGCTCCGCTCGGCGGCTCGCGCCTTATGCACCGGCGGCGCTCGCGGGGGTGGCGGGCTCGCCACGCCGCGCGCCTCGTGCCACGATCGTGCGCATGGGTCAGCTCTTCCTCTATCTCGCCGCGGCTCTGGTCGTCGCGGCGATCGTGTTCGGTGTGACCGTCATGCTCGGCGGCGGTGACTCCGGGCTGACGCCGGCCGAGCCGGACGGACGGGCGTTGCCGCTGCCCAGCGATCGTCCGCTGGGCGAAGAGGACCTCCTGCGGACCCGATTCGACGTCGCCTTGCGCGGCTACCGGATGTCCCAGGTCGACCAGGCGCTGCAACGCGCGGCGTACGACATCGGATACAAGGGCGAACTGATCGGCGTGCTCGAGGCCGAGGTGCTCGCGCTGCGGGAGGGACGGATCGGGGACGCGGACGTGTTGCGGCGGGCGCGCGAGGCGGCCGTCGCACCTCCACCCGATGTGGCCGACGAGCCGGTCGCTGGTGTGCCCGCGCCGCAGCCTCCGACCGCGTCCGCTCCCGAACCGTCGCCGGCTCCGCCTTCCGCCTTGGCGTCCGAGTCCCCTCCCGGCGCTGATCCGTCCGCATCCGTCGCGCTGGAGGAGGAGCCGGCTGCCAAGGACGGGGAGCCGGTGGAACGCCGATGAGCGCGGCCGGGTCCGGGGACGGCCTCGGCGACGCCGCGCAGCCCGGCACCGGCGAGGTCACCGCCACCGTGATCGTCAATGCTCCCGCCCCGCGGGTCTTCGCGGCGTTCATGAGCTGGGAGAAGCAGTCGCAGTGGATCCCGCTGACCACGGTCCGCGTGGTGGAGGGCGACGGTGGCCAGGGGAGCCTGGTCGAGGCGATCACCGCGCTGGGTCCGGCCGTCCTGCGCGACGAGCTGCGGGTGGTGCGGGTCAACCCGCCGTACGAAGTGCGGGTCGTCCATTGCGGCAAGGTCCTGCGCGGGCCGGGCTCGATGAGGTGTACGCCGATGTCGGGCGACCGGTCGCAGGTGGTGCTGCACGAGTGGTTCCACCTGCCGGGCGGCACCGCCGCGCGGCTGGCCTGGCCGGTGCTGTGGCCGGGCTCGAAGCTGGGTTTCACGGGTGCGCTGAAGAAGTTCGGCCGTCTGGTGGAGCAGGGCCGCCTCCCGTAGTGTCCGCCGGCCCGAATTGTCGGTGGGTCCTCGTACCGTCGTCGCATGACGGATGAGTTGAGCCGGACCGACACCTCAGCCTTCGGCGCTCCGGAGCCCGGCGTCGCCCCGGCCGCGGCGATCGCGGCCGGCCTGGTGATCGGCGCGGACGGCAAGGCACGGTGCTTCTGGGGCGGCAGCAGCCCGGAATACCTGACGTACCACGACACAGAGTGGGGCCGGCCGGTCCACGACGACGATTCGCTCTTCGAGCGGATGAGCCTGGAGGCGTTCCAGTCCGGCCTGTCGTGGATCACGATCCTGCGCAAGCGTGAGTCGTTCCGCAAGGCGTTCGCCAACTTCTCGATCGAGGCTGTCGCGTCATTCTCCGACGCCGACGTGGCACGCCTGCTCGCCGATCCCGGGATCGTCCGCAACCGGTTGAAGATCGACGCCGCGCTGCACAATGCGCGCGTCGCGGCCGACCTGCCGGACGGCCTGGCCCGGCTGCTGTGGTCGTTCGCGCCGGAGCCGCGGCCGCGGCCGGCCACCCGCGCCGAGGTGCCGGCCGCCACGCCGGAGTCCAAGGCCATGGCGAAAGACCTGAAGAAGCGGGGCTTCAAGTTCGTCGGCCCGACGACGGCGTACGCGCTGATGCAGGCCACCGGCATGGTCGACGACCACCTGGCGGGTTGCTTCGTCCCGATTTCCCGGTGATATGAGTAAATCGGGATAGCCACATTCATGGCGATGGATGCCTACGCTCTCGGCCATCGAGAAGCTGTGCGTCCCACCGGGCGCACCTTCGGCCGAGGAGGACCGGATGGCAAGGTGGCGCACAATCCTGGGCGGGGCGGCGGCCGCGGTCACCGCGGCGGCGATGGGCGCGATGGTGAACGCCTCGCCGGCCGCCGCGGTGCCGACGTGGGGCGACGGCGTCGTCACCCCGCTGGTGGTCGGCGGCACCCGCGCCGCGCAGGGTGAGTTCCCGTTCATGGTGCGGCTGTCGATGGGCTGCGGTGGCGCGCTGTACAGCCCCACGGTCGTGCTGACGGCCGCACACTGCGTGAGCCGTACCGGCACCAACACGAGCATCACCGCGACGCTCGGCGTGGTGGACCTGAACTCGTCCAACAAGATCACGCGGAGGTCGAACTACGTCTACCGCGCTCCCGGCTACAACGGCAACGGCAAGGACTGGGCGCTGATCCGCCTGTCGAGCCCGGTGACCGGGCTGGACACGCTGCCTATCGCGACCACGACGGCGTACGACTCGGGCACGTTCACCATCGCCGGCTGGGGCGCGAACCGAGAGGGTGGGTCGCAGCAGCGTTATTTGCTGAAGGCCACGGTGCCGTTCGTGAGCGACGCCACGTGCAACTCGCCATCCATGTATGACGGGCAGATCATCCCCAGCGACGAGATCTGCGCTGGCTACACCCAGGGCGGCACCGACACCTGCCAGGGCGACTCGGGCGGTCCGATGTTCCGCCGCGACGCCGCGAACGCCTGGATTCAGGTCGGCATCGTGAGCTGGGGCGACGGCTGCGCCCGCCCCAACAAGCCGGGCGTGTACACCCAGGTCAGCACGTTCGCTTCGGCGATCAGTTCGGCGGCCGCCAGCCTCGGCGGCTGACTCCGACGCAAGACCGGCCCCCGGAGCGGGCGGCCCCCGGAGCGGGCGGGCCTCGGAGCGGAGCGAGCTCCGGTGCCCGCCCGCGCCCGCCGAACCAGCGGTGTCAACCTTCCTCGTCCTCTTCCGGGTCGAGGTTGGCCTCCTCGCCGAGCACGAACGCCTGCATGGCCAGTTCGTTGCCAGACGGCGACACGAACGTCGGCAGCTCCGCCGGCCCGAGCTCGAACACGTACGACCAGAACTGCCGCACCGCCTCGGCCGGGCTGGTCGCCTCGATTGGCAGGTCCAGGCTGACCAGCCAGGTGAGCCGGTCCCGGTCGCCGCCGAGCCGGCCTACGAGCCGCTGGAAGACCTCGGCGTCGACGGCCGTCACGTCCGCGTCGAGCTCGAGCTCGTCGGCCGGCACCGGCGCATCGAACGCGCGCCGCCGGTAGGCCACCAACAACTCGCCGTCGTGAACCTCCTTGATGTTGCCCAGCGCCACGGCGCGTGGCAGATCACCGCCCGCGATCAGCAGTACGTCGTCGCCGGAGGCCGGAGAGCCGGACGCCGGAGAGCCGGACGCCGGAGAGCCGGAGGCCGGGGCGGCGGTGCCGGCGGGGCCCGCCACCGTCAGGGTGTCGTGATAGAACAACCGCTCGGTCGCCCACTGCTCCGCCGGGATGATCACCGCCCACTGCGCCATGCGCACCATCTCATCACGGCGCCCCGGAGCCGTCCGACGCAAGGCTCAGCGGCCCTCGAACACCGGCTTCTGCTTCGCCACGAACGCGCTCACCGCGGCCCGATGATCGGCCGTCGCGCCGCAGATCGACTGGGCCTGTGCCTCCGCCGCCAGCGCGTCCGACAGCGTTCCGGCATCTCCGACGGAGAGCTCTCGCTTGATCGCCCCGTACGCCACCGTCGGACCCGCGGCCAGTCGCGCCGCTAGCTCCTGCGCGGTCGGCAGCACCTGCTCGTCGTCGTCGACGAGCCGCGAGAGCAAGCCCAGCGACGCGCACTCCGAGGCGCGTACCGGCTCCGCGAGCAGCAGCAACTCCAGGGCGCGCGCATGCCCGACGATCCGTGGCAGCGACCATGAGACGCCGGTGTCGCCGGCCAACCCGACATTCGCGAACGCCATGAGGAACGTTGTCTTGGGGCCTCCGATCCGGAAGTCCGCCAGCAGGGCCAGCGACGCCCCGGCCCCGGCCGCGGTACCGCGCACGGCCGCGACCACCGGCTTGGGCATGTTCGCCAGCCGCTGTGCGATCGGGTTGTAGTGCGCACGCACGGTGTCCAAGTCGGTGGCGCCCGACGCCAGGATCCCGGCGTGCTCCCGCAGGTCCTGACCGACGCAGAACGCCCGGCCCGCTCCGGCCAGCACGATGGCCCGGCACCCCTTGTCGTTCTCCAGCGCCCCGAGCGTGTCCCGCAGCGCCTCCTTGAGTTCCACGTCGAGGGCGTTCATGGCATCCGGGCGGTTGAGGGTCAGCGTGACGACGGCATCGGTGCGGTCGACGAGCAAGGAGTCGGTCATGGCTCCGAGAATCCCATACCAACGGAAGGGAAGATGCTACGACGACAGTGCCGAGGTGCGACCCACCGACGGGCCCCGGTTGACCGCGCCGCGGCTCACCGACGACAGGCACCGCTCGACGTAGCGGTCCGCCGCCGGCCGCAGACGCGCCGCGTGCTTGTCGAAGAACGACGCGGCGCTCGCCCCGGGCCATCGCGGCGGCAGCAGCGACGCGGGTAGCTGCGGGTCGCGGAACAGGAACGACCGCCACGCATGTACGAGCCGGAAGCGGGCCGCGTACGCCTCCTCGTCCGTGCTGCGTGCGTTCACCGCGGTGACGATCGGGCGGAAGTCGGCGACGAAGTCCTCGTACGCACGCCCGATCCCGTCCAGGTCCCAGGCCCGCGAAACGACCTCCGCCGCGCCCTGCGAGCCGGCGGCGTGCGAGGCGGTGAACCGCTCGTTCCCGAGATCCAGATCGGCGAGAACCGCGTCGATCTCGTCGGCTGCGCGCGGGGCGACCCAGGCGTGCTCGCCCAGCATGCCGTACCCGAGGTAGGTGAGCCGGCGGGCGTCCCGCCGGGACACCGGCGTCCGCAGCAGGACGAGGTCGAACCGGCCGTCCCAGCCAAACCGCCCGGTGCGGTAAATCCGCGCGGCCGCCTCGTCGAGCCTCCGCGCCGCCTTCGGCGTGAGCAAATAACCTGGCCCGGAGACAAGGCGCATCGGGTGCAGCCAACCTTGCCGGACCATGCGCGAGACGGCGGTCCGGACGGCGGGCGGTGCGATGCCGAGCGGCGCGAGCAGCTTCACGAGGGCGGCCACCGGCGCCCGGCCACCTCGTGGTCGCAGGTAATCGCCGTACAGGTCGAAGAGTGCCGACCGCGCCTGCATGACCGCACATTGTGACAGGCCGAAAGACGATATGCTAGACGCTGTCACATCTGCCCGGGCTGAGTTTGGGTTCCCCGGTGTTCATCAGGGAAAATGTTGATCGGCACGGTGGGCCGGGCCGCGTGACAACGCGGCGAGGCCTTCACGGCCGCCGGTCGGAACGAGGCAGGGGCGTCACGTGGGGCTGAAGGCGGGGCGTTGATGCCGAGCTGGTTGAAGTTCAAGTGGCTGTGGGGCAACCCACCGACCCTGATGTAGGTCTGAGGGGAGACAAGATGGCGGCGATGAAGCCGCGGACGGGCGATGGTCCGCTGGAGGTCACCAAGGAGGGGCGGGGGATCGTGATGCGCGTCCCGCTGGAGGGTGGTGGCCGTCTCGTCGTTGAGATGACTCCGGACGAGGCCAACGCGCTTGGTGACGCGTTGAAGTCGATCGCCGGCTGACGTTTCACGCAGGCCCGCCGGTACGGCACCGCCGTACCGGCGGGCTTTCCATGTCCTCGAGAAAGGCCTTGATCAGTTACTTCAGCGCTTGACGGCGGTCAGGAGGCCGGCGCCGGACGGGATCAACGCGGGGATCCAGGC
>JBKOWB010000417.1:0-2444 GCA_046724195.1 Actinomycetota bacterium | reverse complement strand
GCGCAAGGGCTCGCGGGCCATCCGCCGCGGCCTGCCCGCCGGACGATCACGGCATACGCGTCGATCACGGTCGGGCTTGCCGTCCTCGGCGGACTGGTTGTCCTCATATGATCGGTGCCGTTCCGGCCTCGGCGCGGCATCATTGCCTCATGGTCCGGTTGTTCATCTTCCTGGCTGCGGTGCAGCTCGTTCTTCTTGTGCTCGCGCTCATCGGCTCGCTGTCGGCGGACCGGGTACGCACCATGCCGCGCGCGCTCTGGGTCGCGGTGATCCTGCTGATCCCGCTGCTCGGCCCCTTCGCGTACTTCGTCTTCGGCCGCCCGCTTCCGCCGCCCCAGGAAGGCGGCCCGGTCCGCCGAACCCGGCCCCGCCCAGCCTCGCCGGACGACGACCCGGACTTCCTCCGATCGATGGACACCGAGCAGTCCCGCCGCGACCGCGAACTCCTCGCCCAGTGGGAGCGCGAACTCAAGAACGGCGAGGAGGACTAGGGCCTGGCCTCAGGCCAGGTTGGACGAGCGGGGGTACGCGTCCGCCGGGTCGGTCAGCACGTTGACCAGATAGGGAACGCCCGACGCGAAGGCGCGTCCGAGCGCGGGGCCGATGTCCGCGGACTTCTCCACGGTCTCCCCGGCCCCGCCCAGCGCCTTCACCACGTCGTCGTAGCGCAGGCCCGGCTGCAGGTCGGCGGCGACGTCGTAGCCGTACATGGCCTGCATCGGGTGCTTTTCGAGGCCCCAGATGCCGTTGTTGCCGACCACGATCACCACGGGCAAGTTCTGCCGGACCAGCGACTCGACGTCCATCAGCGAGAACCCGGCCGCGCCGTCGCCCATGAGCACGCAGACCTGCCGGTCGGGGTACGTCACCCGGGCACCCATCGCGTAGCCCATGCCGGTGCCGAGGCAGCCGAACGGGCCCGGGTCCAGCCAGGTGCCGGGCTGGGCCGGCTCGAGGTAGCGACCGGCGTACGACACGAAGTCCCCGCCGTCGCCGATCGTCACGGCGTCCGGAGCCAGGACCTTGCGCAGCTCACCGTAGATGCGGGCCGGCTTGATCGGATCGGCCTCGGCGGCCATCGCCTCGGCGTCGCGCGCCTTGCCGGCGTCCTCGGCGGCACGCAGACCCTCGATCCAGTCGGCGTGGTCGGCCCGCTTGCCGCCGAAGTCGGCGAGGGCGGAAAGGATCAGTCGCAGGTCGCCCGCTGGCGACACCGCGGTCTCCACATGCGTGGCGCGCTGACTCGGGGCGTCCACGATGTGTACGACCTGGGCGGCCGCGAACTCGCCGAACCCGAGCCGGAAGTCGAGCGGCGTACCGACGACCGCGACGACGTCCGCCTCGTTGAGGGCAGGCCGGCGCGCGCTCGCGAACGCCAGCCGGTGCCCCGGCGGTAGCGCGCCGCGACCCATGCCGTTGGTGAACACCGGCACCTGCAGCGCCTCGGCGGCCTCCCGCAGGGCCGCGACCGCGTCGCCTCCCCAAACGTCGGAGCCCGCGATGATCACCGGCCGTTCCGCGCCGGCCAGCAGGGCGGCCGCGCGCTGCACTTCGTCGGGATCCGGCGTGATCACCGGCACGCCAGGGCCACCGGGGGCGGTCGCGTCCTCGTTGGAGAAGAGCACCTCGAGCGGCACATCGAGGAAGGCCGGCCCCCGGTGCGGGGTGAGTGCGGCGGTCAACGCGTTCGCCACCTCCGACGGGATGGCGGACGTGCCGGAGACGGTCGCCGCGTACTTGGTGACCGGCGCGACCAGCGGCAGGTGGTCGATCTCCTGGAGGCTGCCGGAGCCCCAGCGGAACGCGGGCGCGCGGCCCCCGATCACGAGCACCGGAGACGCGTTGAACAGCGCGGTGGTCAGGCCCGAGATGCCGTTCGTTACGCCGGGGCCGGCGGTGAGGACGGCCAGCCCGGGGCGACGCTGCAGCTTCGCGACGGCCTCGGCGGCGAAGACGGCGGACTGCTCATGCCGTACGTCGTAGATGGCGAAGCCCGACCGGTGCGCGGCGTCGTAGAGCGGGAACACGTGGCCGCCGGACAGCGTGAACATCTCGGTGACGCCGTACGCCCGCAGGGCCGCCAGCGCCAGATCGCCACCGTGGCCCTCGATCATCTCCGCCATGCCCACTCCCGCCGCTCGGTGTCCAGAGTGAAAACGCTACCGGGCCTCCCGGAAAAGATGAATCCGGCTCACACTAGGCGGCTGCGGAACAGCTCCGCGAGGTCGCCGGCCAGGTGTATCGCGGCTTCTCGGAACGGCTCCCCCGTCCCGTAGCTGTACGCCAGAACCATCGCGAGCAGCGGCACGGTGATCAGCACGATGATGCTGAGCAGCACCTGCAGGAAGCGCACGAACCCGCCGGGACGGCGCTGGGCGCGCGGGTTGGCGGCGGGCGGCCGCGCGGACGGCGGCCGGGCCCCATGCGGGCGCGCGGCGTTCGGG
>JBKOWB010000240.1:0-10144 GCA_046724195.1 Actinomycetota bacterium | reverse complement strand
TCGGTGAAGCCGGCCTGCGGCGCGCCGGACTCACCGTGCTTACGGATCAGGTCCACATAGAACTGGGTGGCCGCCTTGAACTCCGGCGCGTTTACCTTCGCCGTCCAGTCCTTCTCGAACCACGTGCCGCCGTAGGTGTTGACCACGGTGGTGAGCGGGGCCATGACCTCGCCCCAGCCGGGGAGGCCGCGCAGGCAGATGCCGGCGACGCCCTTCGACTTGTTGTCCAGCTTCGCGGCGAACTGCGCGACCTGGTCCCACGTCGGCTTCTCCGGCATGGTCAGGCCGGCGGCCTTGAACATGTCCTTGTTGTACATGAGGAACGACGACTCGCCGTAGAACGGGGCGGCGTACAGTTTCCCGTCTTCGCCGGACAGCGACGCCACCATCGGCTTGAGCAGATCCGCCATGTCGTAGTTGGCGTCCGCGCTCGCCTGGGTCGACAGCTCGTGCAACCAACCGTTCTTGGCCCAGATCGGCGCCTCGTACGCGCCGATGGTCGCGACGTCGTACTGACCGCCCTGGTTCGCCACGTCCTGGGTGACCTTGTCCCGCAGTTCGTTCTCGGGCAGGATCGTGAACTTCACCGTGATGCCGGTCGACTTGGTGAAGTTGTCGGCGGTCAGCTTCTGGATGTCCACCATCTGCGGGTTGCCGACCATCAGCGCGGTGATAGTGTTGTCGCCCCCGCCGCCGCCACCGCCGGTCGAGCCGGCGCCGGAGCACCCGGACAGGATAAGTACGCCGGCCGACGCTCCGGCCAGCACAACGGACAGTTTTCCTGGCTTCCGCACAGCGATTCCTCCATTTGAGAAAATGCGCGATCGCCGGACAACGATTTATTGCCGGCTGTTGCGGTTGTTCGTTCTAGACCCGGATCACCTGGGGCCCGAGTCGTGAGTAGCGTTGCGCCTCGGATGCCGATAGGACGGTATCCGTGACCAGTGACTCGAAATCCGATACCTCGGCGAAACGGCAGAATGTGCGTACGCCGAATTTGGTGTGGATGCCGACGAATATCCGCCGGCGGGCCGCGCGCACGGCATGCGCCTTGACATCGGCCACCGCGGGGTCGGGGGTCGTGAGACCCACTTCGCGGGAGATGCCGTTTGCGCCGACGAACGCGAGGTCGATGACGAAGCCGGCCAGCATTCCGCTGGCCCAGTGGTCGACCGTGGCCAGCGTGCGACCACGGACCCGGCCGCCGAGCAGCAGCACGGTGGCCGGCGTGTTGGTGGAGAGCCAGGCCGCTGTGTTCAACGAGGCGGTGACCACGGTGAGCGGCCGGTCGGTGGGCAACGCCTCGGCGATCAGCTGCGGCGTGAAGCCCTCGTCGATGAAGATGGTTTCCGCGTCGCCGAGGAGCGTGACCGCCGCGGCCGCGATCCGGCGTTTCTCCGGGACCCCGCGAGTCGTTCGGATCGCGAGGTCGGTTTCGAATTTGGCAGTCTCTACCGGGTACGCACCCCCGTGCGTACGGCGGAGCAGACCGTGCTTTTCCAGCAGGCGTAGGTCACGGCGAATAGTCTCTGCCGAAACCGTCAACTCGGTGGACAGCTTGGCGACGTCGACCTCGCCTTGCCGTCGCGCCAGGGCGACGATCTGGTGTTGCCTCTCGTCCGCATTCATCCGCACCTCCGGCCGCCCGGTACAGGCATTTGCGGGCCGCGACCGCTGTGGACCATTCTTAACATCTGGCAAACGTGTGGTCCCCATCACAGCCTAGGCAACTTCGGTGTGTCCGTGACCGTTTTTCGGCATCGGCGACCCACCAAATACCCGGCCAGTTGGGTATGAAAGCGGACGAATGGCGTGCCCGAATGCCCGAGATCGCTGCCCGAGTCGTGCCCGCGGCTGCGGACTCGGTCCCGTCTGGCGTGTGTGTTCGGGCGTTCGATGGCCCGGATGACCGGTTCATGGTCAACCGAAGGTTGATACCGAACCTTTATATTGGCCGCGCTGTCGCCGCGATGTGGGGAGCCGTATCCGGTCACGCCCGAATGGGCATGTCCGGGCGTCGCGAATGCTCGGATCGTCGCCCGGCCGCGGGTCGCGACGGCGGCACGAAACTGCCGCGGGCGCGCGTACCGGAAGTAGCGGACATGGAGGGGCCGCGGCCGGAAGCCGCGGCCCCGCAACGACGTGGTCAGCTCTTGAACGCGTCCTTGATGTTCTCGCCGGCTTGCTTCACCTTGGAGCTGGTCTGGTCGGCCTTGCCCTCGGCCTCGAGACGCTCGTCGTCGGTCGCCTTGCCGACGCCCTCCTTGACCTTGCCGCCCAGCTCTTCGGACTTGTTGTCGGCCTTGTCGTCGAAAGCCATCTGAAACCTCCAGGTATGCGGGGATGCGTACACCCATCGAGTTACCCCCGGAGGCCGTGGCCAACCGTAGAAACTTGCTGGAAGGCAATTATCAGACGGTTCGGTCCGGATGGAAACCTCCTATGACTGCTCGCTCAGGCGTGCTCACGGTCCGGGGGTACCGAGGAGTAACAATTTCCTTAGGCCGTCGCGGGGGAGGATTGTGATCAAAGATCGTCCCCTAGAGTGGTCCTCTCAACGCGAGAAACATTCGAGAGGACGTCCATGGGCCTGACTCGGAAAGACGTGCTGAAGCTCATCGGTGCAGGGACGGCCGCGGCAGCCGCGGGCCGTCTCGGACTCGGGGCACTTCCCGAGCCGACCGCGGACACCAATGAGGCCGACTACTCCGCGGACGCGATCATCACCCGTGACGTCGCGGTGATCGGCGGCGGAGCGACCGGTACGTACTCGGCGATCCGGCTGCGCGACATGGGCAAGAGTGTGGTCGTGGTGGAGACCAACGACCGACTCGGCGGGCACACGAACACCTACACCGACCCGGCCACCGGCGGCAAGGTCGACATCGGCGTGATCGTCTGGCACGACCTCGACATCGTCCACAAATTCTTCGAGCGCTTCGACGTGCCGCTGACCAAGGCGGTCTTCGACACCCCCGGCATGGTGTCGAAATACGTCGACTACCGCACGGGCAAGGTCGTCGACTACACGCCGAGCGACCCCAGCGCGGCCCTCGGGGCTTACGGCGCCCAGCTTGCCAACTACCCGTACCTGGAGGGGGGCTTCTACCTTCCCGACCCGGTACCGGCCGATCTGCTGCTGCCGTTCGGCGACTTCGTGAAGAAGTACGCGCTGGACGCGGCCGTCAACCTGATCTTCAGTTTCGGCCAGGGTCTCGGCGACCTGCTCCGCCAGCCGACGCTCTACGTGATGAAGAACTTCGGCCTGGACGTCCTGCGCAACCTGCAGGTCGGCTTCCTGACCACGGCACGCCACGACAACAGCGAGCTGTACGCGAAGGCACGGGCGGAACTCGGCGCCGACGCGCTGCTGCGCAGCCGGGTGGTCGCCACCGACCGGGACGCCGCCGGGTACGCGAACGTCCTGGTCCAGACGCCGTCCGGGCTTAAGCTCATCCGGGCCCAGAAGATCGTCGTGACGATCCCGCCAAAGCTTTACAACCTTGGCGGCTTCGACCTGGACGGGACCGAGCTGTCGCTGTTCGGCCAGTTCGGTAACAGCGCCTACTACACCGGGGTGCTGCGCCACTCCGGCATCCCCGACAACATGGCGGTCACCAACATCGGCGCCGACACGCCGTACCACCTGCCGGCTCTGCCGGGCGTTTACTCCATCTCGCCCACGGGCATCCCCGGCTTGCACAACGTCAAGTACGGCAGTCCCACGCAGCTGTCCGACGCGCAGGTCAAGGCGGACATCGTGGCGAGCGTCAAGCGGCTCCGGACGGCCGGCACGTTGCCGACCACGACGCCGGAGTTCGCGGCGTTCGCGAGCCACAGCCCGTTCGAGCTGACCGTGCCGACCAACGCGATCAAGGCGGGCTTCTACCGGAACCTGTACGCGCTGCAGGGCCGCAACCGCACGTACTACACGGGTGCGGCATTCCATACCCACGACTCCTCGCTGCTCTGGCAGTTCACCGAGGCGCTGCTGCCGCGCATCGTCGCGTAAGCGCGGCGTTACGCCGTACAACCGACCAGGGCGACCCGGAACTGGCCGGGGTGGACGCCGCCACGTCCGCCCCGGCCGCCGCGTTCTCCCGGGTAGCCTGATCTCCGGCGCCGTCGGGCGCCCGGGGTGAACCGCGATGCGCCTTCGCCAACGGGAGGCTCAGTGGACACCGACACCGATCTTCAAACCCGGCCCAGGCGGGTACGTGCCAGCCCATGGCCCGTGATCGCAGCGGTGTCGACCGGCGGCGCGGCCGGCGCGCTCGCCCGGTACGGCATCTCCGTCGCGTGGCCGCACCGTCCGGACGGCTTTCCCTGGTCGACGTGGGCCATCAACGTGTCGGGCTGCCTGCTCATCGGTGTGTTGATGATCCTCAACGCAGAGTTGTGGACCGGCCGGCGTCTCGTCCGCCCCTTCCTCGGCGTCGGAGTCCTCGGCGGGTACACGACCTTCTCCACGTCGATCGTCGACGTGCAACAGGCTGCTGCCCACGGCGCGCCGGGCGTGGCCGCGTGCTATCTCGGTGCCACCGTGGTCGGTGCCGTGCTCGCGGTCTGGATCGGCGCCACCGCAACCGTCTGGGCGGTCAACGCCCGGCGAGCACGAAGGGAACGATGATCACCGTGCGAACGACGGGATCCGCGCTGCGCCTGACCATCTTCATCGGCGAGTCGGACCGGTGGCATCACAAGCCTCTCTATGCGGAGATCGTGCACCGCGCGCTCGCCGCTGGTCTCTCCGGTGCCACCGTGCTGCGTGGCATCGAGGGATACGGCGCCTCCAACCTCGTACACACCAACCGGCTCCTCTCGCTGTCCGAGGACCTCCCGGTGGCGATCATCCTGGTGGACGACGAAGACCGGATTAGGGCCTTCCTGCCGCAACTCGACGGCCTGGTTGAGGAGGGCCTGGTGATCGTCGATCCGGTGGAGGTCGTCCGGTATGTCGGCCGGGCGCGGGACGTACCATGACGGTCCTGCTCGTGACCTTGGGCGCCGCCATCGGCGCCCCGCTGCGCTATCTGACCGACCGGACGATCCAAGCGCGCCATGACTCGGTATTTCCTTGGGGAACTCTCACCGTGAACGTGGCCGGCTCCGCCGTCCTCGGCTTCATCACGGGACTGCCGGTCGGCCACGCGCTGGCGGCCCTGGTCGGTACCGGGTTCTGCGGAGCGCTGACCACGTATTCGACGTTCAGCTACGAGACGCTCCGGCTTGTCCAGGACGGTGCACGGTTCTACGCCCTGGTCAACGTCGTCGGCAGCATCCTCGCCGGCCTGGGTGCGGCGTACTGCGGTCTGCTGCTCGCGCAGTTCTTCTCGTGAGGAACGCCCCGACGTCAGCTCACCTTCTCGAGCTCCGGCACCGGCGGAGTGAGCACCACCGCCGGCTCGTGGGCGACCGCCGGCAGCCAGCCCAGCCAGCGCGGCAGCCACCAGTTCCGCTCGCCGAGCAAGGCCATCACGGCGGGCAGCAGCACGGCCCGGATGATCGTCGCGTCGAGCAGGACCGCCGCCGCCAAGCCGACGCCAAGTTCCTTCGTGGACGTCAACGGCAGCGTCGCGAAGAGCGCGAACACCGCCACCATGACGACGGCCGCGCTGGTGATGACGCCAGCCGTACGCCCGATGGCCGCCGCCACCGCCGCGCGGGTGGGCAGGCCACGGTCACGACTCTCGCGGATCCGGCTCAGCACGAACACGTGGTAGTCCATCGACAGTCCGAACAGGATGATGAAGAGGAACATCGGCATCCAGTTGGTGATCCCGCCGGAGGACCGGAAGTCGAGCAGCGACTCGAGATGGCCGTCCTGGAAGACGAAGACCAGCATTCCGTACGCCGCCGCGACCGACAGCACGTTCAGCACGACCCCGGTCAGCGCGATGACCACGGACCGGAACGACACCAGGAGCAGCAGGAACGCCAGGCCGAGCACGAAGCCGAACACCCACGGCAGGCTGTCGTCGAGACGCTTGTTGAAGTCGTAGTTGCCGGCCGTCTCGCCGGTCACCGCCACGGTCGCGCCGGGAAGCTTGCCGAACGTGGCCGGCACCGTGGTCTCCCGCAGAGCGGTGAGCGCGCGATCCGACGTACGGTCGCTGCCGTTGCCCTGCAGGCCGACCTCGACGATCGCGACCGTCCCGGCAGGGTTGATCTTGACGTCGAACGGCTCGCGCAGGTGACCGGACGCGAGCGCCTGGCTGCGGAACGCCGCGTAGGCGGACTCGAAGGCGGCCCCGCGTACGGTAGGCGCCTCGACCACGACCTCAGCCGGCGCGACCTGGCTCGGGAATGCCTTGCGGATCGCGGTGCCGGCCTGGACGATCGGCGACTTCGGCGAGATGTCCTCGAGGCTCTGGGCCTTGGTGTGCAGGTGTAGCGCTGGCGCGGCGAGCGCGGCCAGGACGGCGATCGCGACGACGGCGGCGACCGACGGGCGCCGCAGGACCACGCGGAGGATGGCGTTCCAGGCGCGGCCGCCGGACCGGCGACGGTAAAGGCCCGGGATCTTGATCGCATCGACACGGTCGCCGAGCGCGGCAAGCACGGCCGGGAGAACGGTCAGCGAGCCGAGTACGGTCGTCGCCACGACCAGAATGGTGCCGATGGCGAAGCTGGTGAAGGTAGCGTCCCGGGTGAAGAACATGCCGGCCATCGCCACGATCACGGTGAGGCCGGAGACCCAGATCGACCGGCCGGACGTCTCGGCGGCGACGACGAGAGCCCGATGCGGATCGGCGCCGCTGGCCCGCTCGTCGCGTTCGCGGCGGATGTAGAACATGCAGTAGTCGACCCCGACGGCCAGGCCCACCAGCAGCATCACGTGCATCGTCGAGTCAACCGTCGGGGCCAGGCGGCTGGCCAGGGCGAGCAGGCCCATCGCGCCGACGACGGCCGTGACGGCGAGCGCCACCGGCAGTAACGCCGCGACCACCGCGCCGAATGCGACGAGCAAAATCCCGAGCGTCACCGGGATGGAGAGCAGCGACAAGCGGGCGAGGCCCCGGTCGAGGGCGTCACCGATGAGCTTCTCGGCACTCGCATCGCCGGCCTCGGCGACGTAGAGATCCGGATGCCGCGCCTGCACGGCCGCCACGGCGTCGAGCGCCGGCTGGACACGATCCTTGGCCGTAGCGGGATCGCCGGGAAGGGTGAAGGTCACGAGCGTGGCCGTGCGGTCCGGCGAATCGACCGCGTCACCCACCGTGCCGATGCCGCGTAGAGACTTCCGGACGTCGGCTACCGCGGCGGCGCGGTCGCGGCCCTGGATGACCACCATCTCCTGTGCGGGCGCGACCGGGAATCCGGCCTCCGCGACGATCCGGTCGGCGCGGGCGGATTCGCCGTGGCCCTGCTGGAGGTCGGTCGCCTCGCGGGTTCCCAGTTGTCCACTCAGGACCGTCACACCGATGACGAAGGCGATCCAGCCCAGGATCGCAAGCGTACGGTGGCGGGCGCTCCAGACCGCGGCCCGCGCCGCGATGCCCCTGATGTTCTCCGTCGATGCCATGCCACTGACGCTATGGGCGCCGCCGCCCGGCATCGATCCCGTGAGCTGGCCGGTCCTCGGTAGGGCTACCCCTACTATGTGCGCAGGTACGCGAGCACGGCGAGGACGCGTCGATGCTGCTCGTCGTCGGGCGGCAGGTCGAGCTTCGTGAAGATGTTGCGGACGTGCTTCTCGACGGCGCCCTCGGTCACCACGATCTTGCGAGCGATCGCGGTGTTGGAGCGGCCCTCGGCCATCAGGGCCAGCACCTCGCGTTCCCGTGGCGTGAGGTTGCGAAGCGGGTCGTCGCGTCGGCGCCGTACCAGTAGCTGGGCGACTACCTCGGGATCGAGAACGGTCCCGCCGCCCGCGACCCGCCGCAGGGCGTCCAGGAACTCGGCGACCTCGGAGACCCGGTCCTTCAACAGATAACCGACCGCCCCCAGGCGGTCGGCCAGGAGATCATCGGCGTACGACACCTCGACGTACTGGGAGAGCACCAGGATCGGGCTCCCGGGCACGCGGGTGCGGGCCTCGACGGCGGCGCGCAGGCCCTCGTCGGTGTGTGAGGGCGGCATCCGCACGTCCACGATGGAGACATCCGGCCTGTGCTCGGCGATCGCCTCGACGAGGGACGGCCCGTCGCCGACCGCGGCGACGACGGCGTGGCCGTTCTCCTCCACGAGGCGGATCAGGCCTTCCCGCAGCAGCACGGCATCGTCGGCAATCACCACCCGCATGCCGCCATCGTGTCAGACCGGCAGGGCCGCCGTGAGCTTGGTGCCCGCGCCGTCCGGGCTGTCCACGGTCAGGATGCCGCCGGCGGCCCGCACCCGGTCGGCCAGGCCGGCTAGGCCGTGCCCCTTGGCGAGGCTGGCTCCGCCCACGCCGTCGTCGGAGATCGTGACCAGCAGGCCGCCCTCGTAGCGCCGCACGCTGACCTGGACCTCGGTGGCGTGGCTGTGCTTCGCGACGTTGGTGAGCGCCTCCGCCACCACGAAATACGCGGTCGACTCGACGGCCGGGTCCAGCCGGGGAATGGGCGGGGCGTCCAGGTCCACCGGCACGGTGGAGCGCCCGGCCAGCGCGGTCAGCGCCGCCTGCAGGCCGCGGTCGACGAGAATGGGCGGTGCGATGCCGCGAGACAGCGCGCGCAGCTCGTCGAGGGTCTCCCGGGTCTGGGTGAGCGCCTCGGCGACCGTGGCGCGGGCGGCCTCCGGATCCGTGGCGAACTGCTGCTCAGCGCGGCCGAGGTCCATCGCCAGCCGGACCAGGCGCTGCTGCGGGCCGTCGTGGATGTCCCGCTCGAGCCGGCGCAGCGCGATGGCCTCGGCGGAGACGGCGGCAGCCTTCTGCGCCCGCGCGGTGTCCCGGGCCGCTTCCGCCTCGGCGACCTGTTCGCGGAGCTCATTCACGCCGCTGAGCAGGCCGCGGGCGAACAATGCCTCGAGCAGCGCCACGCCCCGCACCACCGGGTAGAGCGTGAGCGCGAAGAACACCCCGGCCGCCGTGTAGAAGATCACCCGGGTGGACCAGGCGTCGCCCAGGCCGAGCAGCTCCGGCAGGTCGGTGTTGTCCGTGCCGCGCGGGATCGACCAGTCCCAGAGCACGAACGTGAGCCCGCCGACCGCGCCGAGCCACCAGGTCACCGCGAACGCGAAGGCGAACGTGCTCGGGATGAAGCGGAACATGCCATGCAGCAGGTCCAGCCAGGATTGGGCGTCGGCGAGCGGAGTGAGGATGCGCCGCCAGAAGCCGGGGACGGTCGCCCGCTTGTAGAACGGGTGCGGCATCCGGCGGCCCAGGACCGCCGCGATGCGGGCCCGCTCCAGCGTGGCGAAGCCGCGGGCCAGCAGCACGGTCGCGGTCGCGATGGGCAGGCCGATCCAGACCACGGTCAGGCCGAGGCCGAGGCCGAAGCCGACCACGGTGAGCACCGCGGCGACCAGGCCGAGCGGGAAACCGAGCAGGATGTACCGGGTGTCGAGGCCGAGTTGCCGCAGCATACGCCCGGCCAGCGACGGGGCGAGGTCTTCGCTGGCAACGGTCGTGGTGTTCATGTCCTCGACGCTAGGCATCGGAGGCCTCCCAACCGATCCCGCCACCCGCCCAGTCGACAGTAGGGATAACCCGACCCCACCCACAACCAGGGACCTCCGCTCGAGATGCCGCCGACCAGGCCGGGCCCACTAGGTCACAGTTCCCGGCGCATGCACACCCGCGGCCACCGGTCAAGGCCGTGCGCCCGTTCCGCCGCACGGATCGCGCGCAGCCCGTCCGTCTTCTCGGCCACATCCAGGCGCCGGAAGCCGAGGCGCGCGCGGATGCGTCAAGGTCATCGGGCAACCGGCGGCCCGGCGCATCGCTTGACCGCGACCTCCCGTCAGGTAGGAAGCTCGGCGGCATAACTCGTGACGGGAGCCACCGGCAACGTCGGCCGGCATGGGTCACGGGTCTCGTGGTCCCGGGCACGGATCCCGGGCGCCGGGGCCGCGCGTAGGGTCGGCCCATGGATCTCAATCTGGACGGCAAGGCCGCCGTCGTGACCGGTGCGAGCAAGGGCATCGGGTTGGCGGTCGTGCGCGCCCTCGTCGCCGAGGGCGCGCAGGTCACGGCTGGGGCCCGGCACTTCGGCGAGCT
>JBKOWB010000152.1:0-7763 GCA_046724195.1 Actinomycetota bacterium | reverse complement strand
GTGTGCGCCCGCCCGGCCTGACCCCCGCGCGGCCGCGCGCCCGGCACCGACTCGGCGTCGGCGTGCGCTCAAGCGACGCCCGCGCAGGTGCCTGGCCGATTCGACCCCCGCGGCCTGGCGCACGCGGCCCGGCTGTCGGGGCGCGGCTACATCTCGCCGTCGATCGTGCGCTTCCTGATCTCTTCGGCAGCGTGTTGCTCGACGGCCCGGACGTGGCGCTCTCGCTGTCGGGAGGCACGGCGCTCGGCCCTCGACCGCGCGGGGCGGTCGTTGGCGATGATCACGGCCATCCAAGGGAGCAGCACCATGCCGACGGCGCAGAGGATAAGCCAGAGCGGGAGCAGCGGCGGTCTGAGACTGATCAGGATCGCGCCGACGATCAGGCAGGATATCCGCAGGCCCATCATGGTCACGTAGCGGATTTCGCGACTTCGAAGCTGCTCCCTCTGGCTGCGGGCGGCATCGGTGATCAACACCGGGCGCTCCGACTGCTTCTTCACGCTGGTTCTCCGATCGACCCACTCATCCTTTCACCGGAACGGGTCGATGCCCACTTCCGAGGCAGCACTGATACGTACCACGTGCGTGGTACGCTCGAACCGTGGGCAGCCGTTACAGCTTCACCGACGACGCCCTGGCCAACCTCCGCCTGTACGGGGTCACACCCGGCGAGGTGTGGGAGGCGCTGCACAGCACCCGCCGCGTCATCCGGCACCTCGGCGACGACGTGATGGTCCTGTACGCGGCCAACCGCCGCGGCCGGCACCTCGCGGTGCTGCTCGCGGAGGCGGACCACACCGACAACGACTGGGATGTGCTGTCGGCCCGGGACCTGAGCGACAGCGAGATCAAGAGATACGAGGACGCGATCCGCAAGGTCGAGCGCTGAGGAGGCGGTTGCGGTGGACAGGAACGACGCGCTGAAGCAGTTCCACGACGGTGGAGACGCGATCGCCGACCTGATCGGCGACCGGCCCGAGGCTGCCCTCCCCGCGCCGGACACCGACGTGCCGATGGTGAGTCGCTCGGTGCGGTTGCCCCTGGACACCTACGAGCGGGTCCGATCCGCAGCCGAGGCACGCGGGCTGGGCGTCACGACGCTGATGCGCCAGTGGATTGAGGCCGGCCTGGCCGACCTGGACGACTCGGCAACGGTGTCGCTAGCGGACGTACGGCGGGCAATCGCCGCCCTGGCCCACCCGGCCGCGGCCTGACTCTCAGGCCTTCGCGGCCGCCTTGATCTCCTTCTTGTACGCGCGCACCCTCGCCAGCGACTCGCCGTCGACGATGTCGGCCACGGACCGGTACGAGCCCTCCTCGCCGTAGCTGCCCGCCGCCTCGCGCCAGCCGGCCGGCCGGACGCCGTACTGCTTGCCGAGCAGCGCCGTGAAGATCTGCGCCTTCTGCCTACCGAAGCCGGGCAGCGACCCGATGCGCTTCAGCAAGTCCTGGCCGTCCACCGCGCCGGCCCAGAGGTTGGCGGCGTCGCCGTCGTAGTTGGCCACCAGCGCTCGGCACACCTCCTGCACCCGAGCGGCCATCGCCTTAGGGAAGCGGTGCAGCGCGGGCGGCTTCGCGAAGATCGCGACGAGGGCGTCCGGGTCGAAGTCCGCGATCTCCTGCGCGGTGGGTTCATGGCCGAGCCGCTGCGCCAGTACGTACGGCGAGCTGAACGCCTTCTCCAACGGAATCTGCTGGTCGAGCACCATGCCGATGAGCAGGGCCAGGGGGTCGCTGCCGAGCAGCTTGTTGGCCTCGGCGTCGATAGGCAGCGAAAGCGTCATGCCGACCATGCTGCACCAGAGACCACGTCTGGGGGAATGCACCTCACGCCGCCTCGTAGTCGACCTCCTCCTGAGTGGCCTCGTCGTGGATGTACACGCCGCCGCGCAACAGCGACACCACCGCGCCCGCCAGGGACAGCGCCGTCGCCAGCGAGAACACCACCATGAGGCCGTCGTGGAACGGGCCCGTCAACAGCTGTGGCAAGAACGTCTTGCTGGTCAGAGTGGCTACCGTGTGCGGTGGCAGCGAGTGCAGTACGCCAGCCGCGTTCAGCAGCTGGGCGATCGGGTTGCTGCCCAAGAACGCGGCGAACATCAGGCTCACCGGTGGGACCGCCGCCACGGCGGCGACCGCCTGATCGGGCACGCCTTGGGCGGAGAGGCCGGCGTGCAGCGCGCCGGGTAGCGAGTGGGACAGGCCCGCGACCAGGAGCGAGAAGAACACGCCGATGGAGAGCACCATGCCGCCGTTCTGGAAGGTCGCACGGATGCCGGAAGCAACGCCGCGCTGGTCCGCCGGGACGGCGTTCATGACCGCGGTAGTGTTCGGCGCGGAGAACAGGCCGGACCCGATGCCGTTGCACAGCAGCAGCACCGCGAACACGGGATAACTGAAGTCGATCGGGATGAGCATCAGCCCGACGAACGTGAGCGCCATGATGACCAGGCCGCCGGTGGCGAACGTCCTGGCGCCGTACCGGTCGGAGAGGTAACCGGAGACCGGCCCGGCGATGACGAAGCCGACCGTCAGCGGCAGCAGGTAGCAGCAACGTGGCTCAGAACACCAGGGTTGGGCGACCGGGCGCTTGACCCGCGATCTCGCGTACGGAGAGGCTGGGACCATGAGTGACGCACGCGAACACAACCGCGTCGAGGACGAGATCGGCGGCGGCGACTACGGTCCCGGCGCCTTCGACGAGCCGACCACCTACCGGCCCGACAAGGGTGACGACGAACCTGGCCTGTCGAGCACGCTCGCCGCGGGCACCGACATCGATCAACTGCAGGATGGCGGCCCACACCCGACCCCGGGCGTCGCGACGACCACCGGCGGCCACGCCGGGCCGAACAGCTTCCGGACGCATCCGCGGCACGGCCCGGGCGTGGCGAACACGACCACCGGCGACGCGACGACGGGCGCCATGGAGACGCCGGTGGACAGCTACACCAGCGACGCCAGCAGCAACGCGGTCGACTGAATTCAAAGATCAAGGACGCCGGGTACGGGACCCGGCGCACCGTGCATTACCGTCGCGCGGGTGACCGAGTCGCCCGCCGGACCGCCTGCCGATTCGTTAGCTGCCGGGCCGGTCGGCGCCGCGCCGTTCGCCGCTCGGGTGCGAGGCGATCGCTGAATGCGTGCGGTGGTGCAGACCGTCAGCCGGGCCAGCGTCACGGTGGGCGACGAGGTGGTCGGCGCGATCGTCGACGGCCTGCTCGTGCTCGTGGGCATCACGCACGACGACACTCCGGCCACCGCCGAGGCGATGGCGCGCAAGGTGTACGAGCTGCGCATCCTCGACGGCGACGCGTCGGCCGCGGAGCTGGACGCGCCGCTGCTGGTGGTCAGCCAGTTCACGCTGTACGGCGACGCACGCAAGGGTCGCCGCCCCACCTGGTCCGCGGCGGCCCCGGCCGAGGTGGCGGAGCCGCTGGTGACGGCGCTCGTCGCGGCGCTGCGCGCGCGGGGCGCAACCGTCGCAACCGGCCGCTTCCGCGCCTACATGCTCGTGGAGAGCGTGAACGTCGGCCCGCGGACCGTCCTTCTGGAGCTCTAGAAGAACATGCCCCGGCGCTGCGCCGACTGGCGCAGCCAGCCGTCCAGCTGAGCGCCCCAATCGACCTGCTCGACCCTCTGGTAATCGACGTCGAAGCGACCGAACGCGTCGTGGCCCTCGGTAAAGAGGCCGCCGCGCTTGTCGATCTCGAGCACGACCTGCAGCGTCTGCGGCGTGGGCACGAACGTCAGCTCGAGTTGGTTGATCGCGCTGGCGTACGCGGGCGGCGGATAGAACTCGATCTCCTGATAGAACGGCAGCTGCTGGTGGACGCCGTGGATCCGGCCACGCTCGACATCCGCACGGCTGAACCGGAAGCCCAGCCGTAGCAGCGCGTCGAGGATGCGTTCCTGGGCCGGCAACGGGTGCACGGCAACCGCGTCGAGGTCGCTCTTGTCGACCGCCCGGGCCACCTCGAGCTCGGTGGCCAGGCCCATCGTCATGCCGTACAGATGCTGCCCGTACACCTCGGTGATGGGGGTTTCCCACGGCACGTCGAACTGGAAGCCGATGTCGTGCCGGGCACCCTTCTCCAGCTTGAAAGAGCCGGTCAGTCGCTGGCGGTGGAACTCCTGATCGGCGTGGTACTCACTGTCGCCGCTCTCGACCTCGACGCGGGTGACAAGGCCAACCGCGACGTACTCGACGTCGATGTCGTGATCGCCGCCGACCACCTGGACGTGTCCCTCGAGGTATCCGCCGGGGCGGCAGTTCGGGTTGGCGAGCACCGTCTCGACGGTCGGTCCGCCGACACCCAAGGCCTGCAACATCCGCTTGAAAACCACGCCGATCCCTTCGCCGAGCCGTTCTGAAAAGGCTATCGGCAAGGCACAAGACTGTCACGAATTCGATATATGTCCGATCAATCCGGATGTCCTGTCGGGTTGACGACCTCAGGGTTCTCCCTGATTCATGCCACCTGGACGCTTGCCTCACCTCCGCTTAACGTGGCCCGGTCCAAGCTTGTGATCACCGGCACGAATGCGGCTGGGAACGAACCACTCGGTTTGATTCGCGGGGAGGGGACTGAAAGTGGTCCTGCAGATGAAAGCGTCGGATTCCACGGCGGCGGAAGCCGCCGACATCATGATGGCGGACGGTGTCGAGCCCCTGGCCGACTTGGACGCCACCGACGAGCGCGGCGTGTCCGCCGACCTCGTCCGGGCGTACTTGAACGGCATCGGTCGTACGCGCCTGCTCACCGCCGTCGAGGAGGTGACGCTTTCGAAGCGGATCGAAGCGGGTCTCTACGCCGAGGAGAAGCTCGAGACGGCGGGCGAGGATCTGGCGCCGCTGCTGCAGATCATCATCGCCGAGGGCAAGGCCGCCAAGAACCACCTGCTGGAGGCGAACCTGCGACTGGTCGTGAGCATCGCGAAGCGCTACACCGGCCGCGGCATGGCGTTCCTGGACCTGATTCAGGAGGGCAACCTGGGCCTGATCCGGGCGGTCGAGAAGTTCGACTACACCAAGGGCTACAAGTTCTCCACGTACGCCACCTGGTGGATCCGCCAGGCCATCACCCGTGCCATGGCCGACCAGGCCCGCACCATCCGCATCCCGGTGCACATGGTCGAACAGGTCAACCGCATGGTCCGCAGCCGCCGCGATCTGGCCGCCACGTTGGGGCGCGAGCCCAGCGTCGGGGAGATCGCGAAAGCGATGGGCGTGCCGGAGTTCCAGGTCATCGAGCTCATTTCGTACGACCGTGAGCCGGTGAGCCTGGACCAGGCGGTCGGCGAGGACGGCGAGAGCGCGCTCGGCGACTTCGTCGCGGCGGTGGACCGGCGCAGCGATCCCGGTGACGGGCTGGCTCGGGGCGAACTGCGCAACGAGGTGGAGATCGTGCTCGCCACCCTGTCCGAGCGGGAGTCCGCGGTGATCCGGCTGCGGTTCGGCCTCGACGACGGCCGGCAGCGCACCCTGGATGAGGTGGGCCGTGAGTTCGGGCTCAGCCGCGAGCGCATCCGCCAGATCGAGAAGGTGACGATGCTCAAGCTACGCGACCCGCAGCGGGCTTCCCGCCTGGAGGCGTACGCCAGCTAACTCGCACGACACGATGGAGGCCGGTCGCGGTTCGCGACCGGCCTCCGCCCGTCCCGGCAGGCGGCTCGGGCCGGATGGACGGTCAGGGGGTGGCGAGGCGGCGGGGGCCGGCGTCCCGGCGGACCCCTGGTTCGCCGATCTCCATGGCGGCGTGCAGGACCGAGTAGCCGTCGGGGCGGGCCAGGACGGGGTTCAGCGACAGTGACCGGACCCGGGGATGCTCGTCGGCCAGGCGGCCGATCCGTAGCAGCAGGTCGATCAGCGCGTCCCGGTCGACCGGCGCGGAACCGCGATAACCGTGCAACAGCGGGGCCGCCCGTGGCTCGTCCACCAGCGCGGCCGCGGCCCGGTCGGTCAGGGGTGCGGCGCGCCACGCGAGGTCGCCCAGCAGTTCGCTCGCCACGCCGCCGAGCCCGAAGCCCACCACCGGGCCGAACGCCGGGTCCTCCACCACCTCGACCGTGCAGGCCACGCCGGGCGGGACCATGGTCTGCACCAGCACGTCCGGGCCGAAGGCTGCGGTCAACTCGGCGTACGCCGCGCGAACGTCCTCCTCGTCGGCCAGCGCGAGCCGGACCGCCCCCAGGTCGATGCGGTGCCGCAACGCTCCCCCGGCCGCCTTCAAGGCCACCGGATACCCCACGTCGGCGGCGGCCGCGAGCACACCGTCGATAGCTGCCGCCGCCGTGGACGGCACGACCTCGATTCCGTACGCGGCCAGCACCGCGGATGGTGGCCCGTCGAGGTCGGCGGCCGATGCGTCCACTCCGGTCAGTTCCGGCAGCACGCCCGGCGGGCGGCGGAGCCAGTCCGCGTACCCGGCCACGCGGCCGAGCGCGCGCACCGCCTCCTCCACCGACGGGTACGCCGGCACCCGCGGCGGCAACGCACCGAGCAGGAACGTCGCGACCGTCGGCTTCTCCCCCGCCAGCGCCACGCTGCCGAGTGCCGCCGCGAAATCCGTGTCCTCGTCGGGCAGCTGGCCGGGCAGCGGCGGGGCGAATACGACGACCAGCGCGTCCACCCGTTCGTCGACCGCCGTGTCCGCCAGCGCGTCGGCGAACTCGTGCGCGCCCGCCTGCGGGCTGATATCGCGCGGGTAGCCCTCCGCGACGGTGAGGCCGTTCGCCCGGCACGCGGCGACCGCCAGGCCGGACAGCGCCGACGAGTTGCCGACCACCGCGACGCGGCGGCCGGCCGGCAGCGGCTGGTGCGCCAGCAGGATGCCCACGTCGAAGAGTTCCGCGACCGTGTCGACCCGGATGACGCCGGAGCGAGCGAACAGCGCGGTGACCGCGTTCGCGTCCGGGCCGGGCAGGTCACCCGCGAGACCCGGCGGCCGGGTCGCGGACGCGACCGCCACCACCGGCTTGAGCCGGCTCATCCGGCGCGCCAGCCGGGCGAACTTGCGCGGGTTGCCGAAGGTCTCCAGGTAGAGCAGGACCACGTCGGTGCCGGGATCGTCCTGCCAGTACTGCAACAGGTCGTTGCCGGACACGTCCGCGCGGTTGCCCGCCGACACGAAGCTGGACAGGCCTAGCCCACGCCGGTCGGCCTCGGCAAGCAGCGCCACCCCCAGCGCACCGGACTGGCTGAAGAACCCGACCCGGCCGGCCGCCGGCAGGACAGGCGCGAGCGTGGCGTTCAGGCGTACGGAAGGATCGGTGTTGGCGATCCCCATGCTGTTGGGGCCCACCACCCGCATGCCCGCGGCGTGCGCCGCTTCGATGAGCGTGCGCTGCGCGGCCGTGCCGTCCGCGCCGACCTCGCCGAAGCCCGCCGAGACCACCACGAGACCACCCGCGCCGGCCGCGGCCGCGTCGGTCATGGCCGCAGCGACTGCCTTCGGCGGTACGGCGATCAGCGCCAGATCAACCGCAACGGCGGCTTCCGAGGCCGACCGGTAGGCCGGAAGACCCGCCACGCGCTTGGCCCTGCGATGAACGGGGACGATCGTGCCGCGGTACCCGCCGTCGCGGAGGTGGCCCAGCATCGCCGCGCCGATGCCCTGGCCGCTGGCGCTCGCGCCGTAGACCGCGACCCCGCGCGGGCTGAGCAGGCGGGCGATCGACCTCGCCTCGGTACTGTGCTCGCGGCTCTCCTGCACCTCACGGGACTTCTCGGTCGGGGCGATCGGGAAGCTCAGATGCACCAC
>JBKOWB010000089.1:0-8093 GCA_046724195.1 Actinomycetota bacterium | reverse complement strand
CCGGTGGTGGCGACGGCGTCGCGGCAGACGCCCGCGTCGGCCAGCTCGTCGGCGATCGCCGCGGCGGACGGGCCGTCCTCGGCGAGGAACACACAGGTCGGGCCGGAGCCCGAGACGATGCCGGCGACGGCGCCCGCGTCGTATCCGGCCTTGAGCACGTCGGCCAGCCCGGGCCGCAGCGCGACCGCGGCGGCCTGCAGGTCGTTGCCGAGTGCCGCGCCCAACACCTCCGGGTCGCGCTGGCGCAGCGCCGCCATCAAGGAGTCAGGGCGGTCCAGCGCGGTGGGCGGCCACTGGCCCGCGCGCAGCCGATCCAGCTCGCGGTAGACGTCGGGGGTGGCCAGGCCGCCGTCCGCGATCGCCACGACCCAATGCCAGGTGGTCGGTCGGGCCAGGATCGGGCTGACCGCCTCGCCGCGACCGGTGCCCAGCGCGGTGCCGCCGTGCAGCAGGAACGGCACATCCGAGCCGAGTTCAGCGCCGATCTCGGCGAGCTCGTCGCGGGGCACGCCGGTACCCCAGAGGGCGTCACAGGCGACCAGCGCGGCAGCCGCGTCCGCGCTGCCTCCAGCCAGACCGCCGGCCAGCGGGATGGACTTGCGCAGGTGCAGTCGGGCGAGAGCGGGAACCCGGGCGTGCGCGGCCAGGGCGCGGGCGGCCCGGATGACCAGGTTGGTCTTGTCGAGCGCGAGCCCCCCCGTACCCTCGCCCTCCATGGTGAGCGTCAGGGTGTCGCCGTGGCTGGCGCGCAGCTCGTCGAAGAGGCTGATTGCCTGGTACACGGTGTTCAACTCGTGGAAGCCGTCGGGGCGCAACGGGCCCACGCCAAGGTGCAGGTTGATCTTCGCGGGCACGCGCACCCGCACGGGTCCGGTGGCGCGACGCACGCCGTCGTCCGGCCCCCAGGCTTCCGTCACGGAGTGACGTCCCGGATCGGCGACCGGATGTCGAACGGCCCGGTCAACATGACGTGACCGGTCGGCTCTCCCGTCATGAGTCCACCTCCTCGCGCCGCCTGCCGGACTGGCTGAGCTTACCGCCGTACCCAGCTTGAATTGCCGCAGCCGCGATCGCGGTGAACTGAGCGACGGACAGCGACTCGCCACGGGCCCGGGGGTCTATCCCGGCCGCGGACAGGACCTTCTCGGCGCGATCCGGGCCGCCGGCCCAGCCGGCGAGCGCGGCCCGCAGCGTCTTCCGGCGCTGCGCGAAGGCCGCGTCCACGACCGCGAAGACGGCCGCCCGCGGCACCTCCCGCGCGCCGGCGTGCCGCGTGAACGCCACCAACCCGGAGTCCACGTTGGGCACGGGCCAGAACACCGCCGGGGGTACGCGGCCGGCCGCGCGCGTGTCCGCATACCACGCCAGCTTCACCGAGGGGATCCCGTAGATCTTCGAGCCGGGCACCGCGACCAGCCGGTCGGCGACCTCTTTCTGGACCATGACCAGGCCACCGCGCAGCGTGGGAAGTTCCGCCAGCAGGTGCAGCACGACGGGCACTGCGACGTTGTAGGGCAGGTTCGCCACCAGCATCGTCGGTGCCGGCTGGAAGTCGGCCGCGGTGACCCGCAGAGCGTCCGCGTGGTGCACGGTGAGCCGATCCGACGCGACGGTAGCCGGCAGCGCCGCGGCGAGCGTCGCGTCGATCTCCACCGCATGGACGTGCGCGGCCGCGCCCACCAGGCCCAGGGTCAGCGATCCCAGCCCGGGACCGACCTCGAGGACCACGTCGTCCCGGGTCAGCCCGGCCGCCGCCACGATCCGGCGCACGGTGTTGGGGTCGTGCACGAAGTTCTGGCCGAGTTTCTTCGTCGGCGCCACGCCGAGGCGCGCGGCCAGCTCCCGGATCTCCGCCGGGCCGAGAAGTCCATCGGCCATGGAAGCACAGCCTACGGCTGGTCCCGAGGCGGTAGAACGTAGGCCATGACCGAGTTGCTGGAGCTGCGCGGCGTGGTCGAGGCCGCGCCGGACGCGGTGGCGGAGATCCTGCTGGACGTCCGGCCCGGCGGTCGGTCGCCGCTGGCACCGATCGGGACGGTCGAGTCCGGCGAGGGTGACGAGCTCGTGGTGATCCAGGACGGCAGCCGGATCACCGTGACCGTCGACCGTACGGCGCGCTCGGTCACGTTGCAGGGTGAGTGGTGGTATCGCGGCGTGACCTCCGTGCAGCCCGATCCGCACGGCGCGCGCGTGATCCACCAGATCTTCAACGTCGCACCGGGCCAGCGCTGGGCGGTCCGCTTCGTCTCGCGCGGACCGCTCAACGCGGCGCCGGCGGCCTTCGCCACCATCATCGAGAAGCTTGGCGAGCAGCTGCACTGCGCCGCCTGGGTGGTGCCGGACTAGCGCCAGGGGCCCAGCACACGTTCGCCGTTCGTCGAGATCGCGGCGCACAGCGTGTCCAGGTCCGTACCGACCGTCGCGGCCAGCGCCCGCACGGTCAGCGGGAGCAGGTACGACGCGTTGGGCCGTCCCCGATACGGCATCGGAGTCAGAAACGGTGCGTCCGTCTCCACCAGGATCTGCTCCAGCGGCGTGATGGCGGCGGCCTCGCGCAGGCTGCCGGCGCTGGCGAACGTGACCGTGCCCGCGAAGCTGAGCAGATAACCGCGGCGCACGCACTCGGCGGCGAACTCCGGGTCGCCCGAGAAGCAGTGCATGATCACGGTGTCCGGGGCGCCCTCGGCGTCCAGGATCTCCAGCACGCGCTGATGCGCGTCGCGGTCGTGGATGATCAGCGCTCTGCCGTGCCGCTTGGCGATCGCGATGTGCGCCCGGAAGCTGGTCTCCTGGGCAGCCCGGCCGTCGGCGCCGGTCCGGAACGTGTCCAGCCCGGTCTCGCCGATCCCGCGCACCCGCGGTGTCGCGGCCAGCGCCTCGATGTCCCGCAGCGCGCCGTCGAGGTCGGCGAGCCGGGGTGCCTCGTTGGGGTGCACCGCCACGGCCGCCAGTACGGATTCGTGGCGGGCGGCCAGCTCCGCGCTCCATCGCGACGACGCCACGTCCACGCCCACTTGCAGGAGCCGGTCGACGCCCACCTTCGCGGCCGCGGTGATCAGCGCCTCCACCGGGTCGGCGCCGCCACCGCCGGGCACGCCGGCCTCCTCGATGGTGATGTCGAGGTGGGTATGGCTGTCGAAGACCGGCACGGCCAGCGGCTCGGGCGCGGGCGGGAATTCGCCGGCCCGGCGGGCGGCACGCTGCTTGCGGGACTCCGAGGGAGCTTGATTCTCGCCGTTCATCGCCGCTCTTCCTCGCATCGGTGAGACCTTCTGCACTTCGAGCGCCGCGGTAACCGTTTGTTCACCTGAAGTCCATCGGTTCGGCTTAGGGTGCCGCGGTGACCGTGACCGGTGAGGACAACTCGCTCGGCACCGACCCGCTCGAGCCCCCGCTGATGGCGCCCCTGCTGCGCGGCTTCGGATGGGACGAGGTGCAGCGGATGAGCCAGTCCGCGGCGCACCGCGACGACCCGATGCTGCGCGGGATTCGGGCCACCGCCGCCGTGCGCCGCGGCACCCGGATGATGAAGATCTTGTCGGCCGCACAGGTCGCGGGGCATCTCGGCGGCTGGTCGCCGTACGGCTTCTGCTACCGCTCCTGCGACATCGCGCACATCCGGCGTCCCGAGGACCTCGCGCTGCTGCGTACCGACGGCGCTTCCGACGTCGAAGTCGCGTACGCGCTGCGCTGGCGCGCCGTCGATCCGCTCGACTACGAGATCCCAAGCGCACCGTGGCAGCCCGGCATCGCCGTGCTCCCCACCCACCTCCGGGTGGGTTCGCTCGTACTCGGCACGGGTTTCACGCCCAGCACCGACGACCTCATCCCCGAGTTCATCACCGCGGGGTTCGCCGACCTGCCGATGCCGGCCAATGCCCAACTGCTCGCGTACTCGCCCGAGGGCGAGGAGATCGTGCTGTACGCGTACCAGCCGGAGCAGCATGCCTGGCTGCGGCTGGCCGGACCGCGCTGGCGCCACCTGCTCGAAGGGCTGCCCGGCATCGCCCCGGACCGCGAGTTCCTGCCCTGCACGGACGCCCGGACGTCCCGGCTCGTTGGACGGATCAACGAGCACGAGTACGAGGCCCTCGCCGACCCGCCCGAAGAGTTCCGGGTACGGGCCCTGACCCGTGCGGCCCGCTACCCGGTCCAGACACTGAGCCGGCGCGCGGAACGGGCCATCTGGCGCCAGGTGCCGTGCTGGGTGCTGCAACGCGACGACCGGTGGGCGCGGTTGCGGGTGATCCGGCCGGACGGTGACGCGATGGCCGCCACCGGGGCGCGCTGCTACGAGCGCGGCGTCTACGAGGCCTGGGCCCCGCTGGCAGAGCTGGTCGACCACCACATCACCGACATCCCGTACGAGCTTTAGGCGGCCGCTTCGAGGCGGGCCAGCTCCTCGTCGACCACCGACGGATCGAGCTTGCGGAACACCGGTTTCGGGGCGGCCAGCGGCGTGCCCGCCACCAGCGGGACCGACTCCCACTTCGCGCCGCCCGTGTAGTCCCCGGTCAACACCGGGTACGACGGGCCGCCGTCCAGGTCGTCGACGTCCACGATGGACGGCATCGGGGAGTGCACGCCGGTCCCGCCGAGCAACTCGTGCACCTTCTGCGCCGAGTGCGGCAGGAACGGCGTCAGCAGCGTGTTCGCGTCGCTCACCACCTGAAGCGCGACGTGCAGGATCGTACCCATCCGCGGCCGGGACTCGTCGGACTTGAGCTTCCACGGCGCCTGCTCGGACAGGTACTTGTTCGCCTCCGCGACCACCTTCATGGCCTCGCCGATGGCGGCCTTCTGCCGGTGCTTGGCGATCAGGTCACCGACGGTCGCGAAGCCGGCCCTGGCCACCTCGAGCAACGCCCGGTCCTCGTCGGTCAGGTCACCCGCCGGCGGGATCTCGCCGAAGTTCTTCGCCGCTATCGAGATCGAGCGGTTGACCAGGTTGCCCCAGCCCGCGACCAGCTCGTCGTTGTTGCGCCGGACGAACTCGGCCCAGGTGAAGTCGGTGTCGTTGCTCTCCGGTCCGGCGGCCGCGATGAAGTACCGCAGCGCATCGGCGTCGTAGCGCTCGAGGAAATCGCGCACGTAGATGACGACCCGGCGCGAAGACGAGAACTTGCGACCCTCCATGGTGAGGTACTCGCTCGAGACCACTTCGGTCGGCAGGTTCAGCCGGCCCAGCTCACCGGGCTCGCCGCCCTTGTCCCCCTCGCCGGAGTAGCCGAGCAGCAGCGCCGGCCAGATCACCGAGTGGAAGACGATGTTGTCCTTGCCCATGAAGTAGTAGCCGAGCGCGTCCTTGCCGTCGCCGTCCGCCGACCACCACCGCCGCCAGGCCTCCGGATCGCCGGAGCGCCGGGCCCACTCGATGGACGCGGACAGATATCCGATCACCGCGTCGAACCACACATAGATGCGTTTGTCGGGGCGGTCGCGCCAGCCGTCCAGCGGGATAGGTACGCCCCAGTCGAGATCGCGGGTGATGGCGCGGGGCTGCAGGTCGTCGAGCAGGTTGCGGGAGAACTTGAGCACGTTGGGCCGCCAGCCCTCGCGGGTGTCCAGCCACTTCGCCAGGGACGATGCGAACGCCGGCAAATCAAGGAAGAAGTGCTCGGTCTCGACGAACTCCGGCGTCTCGCCGTTGATCCGCGATCGCGGGTTGATCAGCTGCTCGGGGTCGAGCTGGTTGCCGCAGTTGTCGCACTGGTCACCGCGCGCGCTGTCATACCCGCAGATCGGGCAGGTGCCCTCGATGTAGCGGTCGGGCAGCGTGCGGCCGGTGGACGGCGAGATGGCGCCGAGCGTCGTCTTCTTGATGATGTAGCCGTTCTCGTAGAGTCCCGCGAACAGCTCCTGCGTCACCGCGTAGTGGTTGCGCGTGGTGGTACGGGTGAACAGGTCGTACGACAGGCCCAGGCCGTGCAGGTCCTCGACGATCACCCGGTTGTAGCGGTCGGCGAGCTCGCGTGGCGTGACGCCGTCCGCGTCGGCCTGCACCTGGATCGGCGTACCGTGCTCGTCGGTTCCGGAAACCATGAGCACGTCGTGGCCGGCCATCCGCATGTACCGGCTGAACACGTCGGAGGGCACCCCGAAGCCGGAGACATGGCCGATGTGGCGCGGGCCGTTGGCGTAAGGCCAGGCGACCGCGGCGAGAACGTGACTCATGGCTCCCAAGCGTAGTGACCGCCGGACGGCGACCGCGACGGGATTGCGAGCGGCGGCATTTGTCCTGACACGCCCCATCCGTTGCTGCTGCTCGCGGTTTCTCCTCGCGACGACTACCCCGCGTGCACCAGCGCGTACACGTCGCGCTTCCGCAGGCCATACTCTCGCGCCACCGCGGTGATGGCGTCGCGCCGTGAGTCGCCGTCAGCCTCGCGGCGCGCGACGGCCGCGCGCAGCTCCTCGTCCGGGGGCCGCTCGGCGGGCGCGACGGCCGCCCCGGCAACCACCACGGTGATCTCGCCGCGGGGCTCCCGCTCGGCGGCCCAGTCGGCCAGCTCGGCGAGCGGGCCGCGACGGATCTCCTCGTACGTCTTGGTCAGCTCGCGGCACACCGCCGCGGCGCGGTCGGCGCCGAACGCCACCGCCAGGTCGGCCAGCGCGTCGGCGATCCGGTGCGGCGCCTCGAAGAACACCATCGTTCGCGGCTCGGCGGCGAGTTCCTTCAGCCGTGCCCGGCGGGCCGACCCGGATCGCGGCAGGAAGCCCTCGAAGGTGAACCGGTCGCTGGGGAGGCCGGACAGGGCCAGCGCGGTGGTCACCGCGCTGGGCCCAGGCGCGGCGGTGACCGCGAAGCCGGCGTCGAGGGCCGCGCGGACCAGACGGTAGCCCGGGTCGGAGACGCTCGGCATGCCGCCGTCGGTGACCAGGGCGACGACCGCGCCGGCGCGCAACGCGTCGACCAGATCCGGTGTACGGCGTTCTTCGTTGCCCTCGAAGTACGACACCACGCGGCCGCCGATCGTGATGTCGAGGTCGCGGGCCAGCCGGGCGAGCCGCCGGGTGTCCTCGGCCGCCACCACGTCGGCGGAGGTGAGGGTCTCGCGGAGCCGGGCGGACGCATCGCCGGTGTTGCCGAGCGGCGCACCGACCAGCACGACCCGACCCTTGCCGTCGTCGACCACCTCGAAAGTCCATCACATGGCGAGTGGTGGACTCCGGGCACCGTGCCACAGGCGCGCAGCCTACGATCGCGGGGTGACTTCGGCGACGGCTGAGACAGACCTCACAAACCCGGCCCCCTCCCCTGAAGCCGAGGATCCGGCGGTCCGGGGCGTACGGCGCATTCCGGATGTCGTCCGGCGCCGGCTGTCGACGCTCGACAACTGGCTGGATCCGTACTCCTGGCTGGTTACCGCGGTCATCGTGACAATCGCGGCGATCCTGCGGCTGGTCGGGATCAGCCGGCCCAAGGGCTACATCTTCGACGAGGTCTACTACCCGACCGATGCGTGGGACATGTTGCATCACGGCGTCGAGTGGGACGAGAAGACCAACGGCCCCGCGTACGTGGTGCACCCGCCGCTTGGTAAGTGGCTGATCGCTCTCGGCGAGAAGGCCTTCGGCAACAACGAGGTGGGCTGGCGACTCCCGGCGGCGATCGCCGGCACGCTGATGATCCTGATCCTGATCCGGCTCGCGTACCGGCTGTTCCACTCCATCGTGCTGGCCGGGATCGCGGGCCTGCTGATGACACTGGACGGCTTCCAGCTCGTCATGTCCCGGACGTCGCTGCTCGACATCTTCCTCGGCCTGTTCGTGCTGGCCACGTTCGCCGCGATGGTGTTGGACCGGGACGCGTACCGCAGGGGGTTGTTGCGTGCGCTCGAGAACGGCTGGAATCCGCTGACTTCGCGCGGGCTCCCGCGCATCGTGCCGTGGTGGGGGCTGGTGGCCGGCGCACTGTTCGGGCTGGCCTGCGGGGTCAAGTGGAGCGGGCTGTTCTTCGCGCCGTTCTTCGCCGCGCTCGCGGTGCTGTGGCGGGTTCAAGCCCGGCGGTCCGCGGGCGTACGCCGGCCGGCCGGCTCCGGCATCGTCAGCGATCTCGGCTGGGCGGTCCTCAGCCTCGTGCTGAGTCTGAT
>JBKOWB010000106.1:0-5243 GCA_046724195.1 Actinomycetota bacterium | reverse complement strand
CTACGGCGCGTTCACCCTGGGCTTCGGCGTGTCGTTCTGGCAGGCCGTGATCGCCGGGATCGTCGGCATCGTGATCTCGTTCGCGTTCTGCGGAGTGATCGCGCTGGCCGGCAAGCGCGGCTCGGCGCCCACCATGGTGCTGTCCCGGGCCGCCTTCGGGGTCCGAGGCGCCCGGCTCACCGCCGCCCTGTCGTGGCTGCTGACCGTCGGCTGGGAGACCGTGCTCGTCGTCCTGGCCACGCTCGCCACCGCCACCGTGTTCGGCCGCCTGGGCTGGGGCGGCGGGACGGGGACCAAGATCGCGGCGTTGATCGTCGTCTCGGCGATCACCGTCCTGGCCGGCGTCGCGGGGTTCGCCGTGGTGATGCGCCTGCAGACGGTCATCACGGTGATCACCGCCATCCTGACCGTCGTCTACATCATCCTGGTGGCCGACAACATCCACTGGGCCACCGTGTCCGCGATCCCGGCCGGCTCTGCGCAGCAGGTGATCGGCGCGCTGGTGTTCCTGATGACCGGCTTCGGGCTGGGCTGGGTCAACGCCGCCGCCGACTACTCCCGCTATCTGCCGCGGAACACATCGAGCCGCGCGGTCTTCGGCTGGACGACGTTCGGCGCCGCCCTCGGACCCCTTGTCCTGCTGATCTTCGGGCTGCTGCTGGCCGGCTCCTCGAAGGACCTCTCCACCGCCATCGGAACCGACCCGATCGGCGCCCTGACCTCGTTGCTGCCGACCTGGTTCCTCATCCCGTTCGCGGTCGCCGCCGTGCTCGGGCTGATCGGCGGTGCCGTGCTGGACATCTACTCCTCCGGCCTGGCCTTGCTGACCGCCGGCGTGCGCATCCCCCGCTACGCGGCGGCCGGCGTGGACGGCGTCATCATGATCGCCGGCACGATCTACGTCGTCTTCTTCGCGACCAACTTCATCGGCCCGTTCCAGGGCTTCCTGATCACCCTGGGAGTGCCGATCGCGGCGTGGTGCGGCGTGATGCTCGCCGACGTGGCGCTGCGGCGCCGCGACTACGCCGAGAGCGAGCTGTTCGACCCGCGCGGCCGCTACGGCGATGTCCGGGTGCTGCCGCTCGCGCTGGTCGCGATCGGGACAGCCGTGGGTTGGGGCCTGGTGACCAACAGTTTCGCCGGCTGGCTGAGCTGGCAGGGGTACCTGCTGGGGCCGCTCGGGCTCGGCGGCAAGGACGGCGCCTGGGCGTTCGCCGGGCTCGGGGTCCTGGTCGCCCTGGCGATCGGCTTCGTCGGCTACCTCATCGGCGGCACCGGCGAGATCCGCCGCCAGGAAGCCATACCGGGATAGGTCGCCGACCGGGTGGCAAGCGATTGCCATGTGTTGCCTGGCCTGCTTGCCGAGGGACGGCGCGAAGGCGGATGGTGCAGGAATGACTGACACGCTGGGCGTCGGCACCGGCCTCGCGGTGGGCGCGGACCTCATCGGCGGCCCCGACCAGATCCTCGACGACACGACCGTACGGGAGTTCGTCGCCCGCTCCCTGGCCGATGCCGACCTCGACGGGCGCAGCGTCTGCGTGGTCGTTCCGGACGGCACCCGCAGCTGTCCGCTGCCGCTGCTGCTCTCCGCGGTGCACGAGGCGCTCGACGGGCGGGCAACGAACGTGACGGTGCTGGTCGCGCTCGGCACGCACGCCGCGATGAGCGACGAGCATCTGGCCACCCACCTCGGCGGTCCGTATTCCGGCTTTACGGTGCGCAACCACGAGTGGTGGAAGCCCGAGATGCTGGTCTCGATCGGCGAGATCGACGCGGAGCGGGTCGGTGAGCTGTCCGAGGGCCGGATGCGCCAGTCCATCGAGGTGGTCCTCAACCGTGCCGTCGTGGAGCACGACGTCTGCCTGGTCGTCGGCCCGGTGTTCCCGCACGAGGTGGTCGGCTTCTCCGGCGGCAACAAGTACTTCTTCCCGGGCGTAGCCGGCCAGGAGATCATCGACTTCTCGCATTGGCTGGGCGCGCTGATCACCAGCGCCCAGATCATCGGCACCCGCGGCGTCACCCCGGTCCGCGCCCTGATCGACCAGGCCGCCGCGATGATCCCCAGCCGGCGCCTCGCGCTGTGCCTGGTCGTCCAGTCCGGCACGGGCGCGCTGCACGCCGCGTCGTACGGCCCGCCCGAGTCGGCCTGGGCCGCGTGCGCCGACGTGTCCGCCGAGACGCACGTGACCTACCTGGACGCCCCGGTGCGCCGGGTGCTGTCCATCGTCCCGACCAAGTACGACGACATGTGGACCGGCGCGAAGGGCTTCTACAAGGTCGAGCCGATCGTCGCCGACGGCGGCCAGGTCATCCTGTACGCCCCGCACATCACCCGGATCTCCGAGATGCACCCCGAGATCGAGCAGATCGGCTACCACTGCCGCGACTACTTCCTCAAGCAGTGGGACCGGTTCTCCGGCTACCACTGGGGCGTGCTCGCGCACTCGACACACCTGCGCGGGGCCGGCACCTGGGATCCGGTGGAGGGCGAGCGGGACCGGGTGACCGTCACGCTGGCCACCGGCATCCCCGAGGACGTGGTACGCGCGGCGAACGTCGACTACCTGGACCCGGCCGAGGTCGACCTCGACGTCTTCGCGGCCGACCCGGGCACATTCGTGGTGCGTCAGGCTGGTGAGGTCCTGTACCGCCTGCGGTGAAGTCGCCGCAGGACGTACTCCACCGTGGACGTCGCGCGCGCTTGTCATGCGAATGTCCGGTACGTCGAATGGAACCCAGGTTCCGGAGGGAGCACGATGATCGACACGTTCACCGAGGACACCGTCCGCCGGGTCGGCGCCCTGCTGGCCGGCGTCGAACGGCTCGGCGTCGCCTTCTCCGGCGGTGTCGACTCGTCGGTGCTGCTGGCGCTGGCCGCACGGGCCCTCGGTCGGGATCGGGTGGTGGCGATCCTCGGGGTCTCCCCCAGCCTCGCGGCCGACGAGCGGGTCGCCGCCCACGCCGTGGCCCGGCACATCGGGGTCGCCGTGGTGGAGATCGACACCCACGAGGGCGACCGGGCGGCGTACCGGGCGAACGGGCCGGACCGGTGCTTCCACTGCAAGGACGAACTGTTCACCCGGATCGGCGACGAGGTCGTCGCCGACCACCGGCTCGATGCCGTCGCCTACGGCGAAAACGCCGACGACGCCCGCCGGCCGGATCGGCCCGGCAGCCGGGCCGCGGCCGCGCACCGCGTCCTGCGTCCGTTGGCAGACGCGGGACTCGACAAGTCCGCCGTACGAGAAATCGCTCGTGCCTTTGACCTGCCCTGCGCGGACAAGCCGGCGGCGCCGTGCCTGGCATCCCGGATCCCGCATTTCGAGGTCGTCAGCCCCGAGAAGCTCCGGCAGGTCGAGCGGGCCGAGGCGGCGCTGCGCCGGCTCGGCTTCGGCGACCTGCGGGTGCGCCACCACGGCGACGTCGCGCGGATCGAGCTGACCGCCGACGATCTGGTGCGTGCCGTCACCGACCCGCTGCGCCGCGCCGTGCAGGCCGCGGTGGCCGACGCCGGGTTCCGGTTCGCCGCCGTGGACCTGGCCGGTCTGCAGTCCGGCGCGTTCACCCTGCCGCTCGTCGAGGTCGCGCATGGCTGAGGAGAGCGACCTGTCGTCGTTCGCCGATCTCGACCTGGGCCGGACCGCCCGGCGCGGATATCCCGAGGCGGTGTTCTGCCAAGGTAAGACGCCCGAACAGGTGGCCGGCATCGCGGCCGCGGTCCGCGGACACCCAGGGGTCGTCACGCTGTTCACCCGCGCGTCTGCCGCGCATGCCAAAGCGATCCTGTCCGAGTTGCCGGATGCGCTGCACGATGCCGACGCGGCCCTGCTTGCCTGGCCGCCGGTGCCGCGCCAGCCATCCGGCGGGTTGGTGGTGGTCGTGGCCGCGGGCACCTCCGACCTGCCCGTGGCCCGGGAGGCGCTGCTCACCGCCCGATACCTGGGCCGCGACACCGAGCTGATCGTCGACGTCGGCGTGGCCGGGCTGCACCGGGTGCTGTCCCGGCTCGACGCGCTGCGCCGCGCCCGGGTGGTGGTGGTCGCCGCGGGCATGGACGGAGCGCTGCCCAGCGTGGTGGCCGGCCTGGTGGCGGCTCCGGTGATCGCGCTGCCCACGTCGGTGGGCTACGGCGCGTCCTTCGGCGGGCTGGCGGCCCTGCTGGCGATGCTGAACGCCTGCGCACCCGGCGTGGCGGTGGTTAACATCGACAACGGCTACGGTGCGGGACACCTTGCCGCGCAGATCGCCGCGGCGCCGACGTGACCGGCCGGCACGCGTGGATCGACGCGTCCGCCGGGGTGGCCGGCGACATGCTGCTCGGCGCGTTCACCGACGCCGGGGCGCGTCTGGACGCGGTCCGGCAGGCGGTTGACGCGGTAGTTCCCGGATCCGTGCGCATTGTCTCGGCCGTGGTGCACCGGGCCGGGCTGCGAGCGGCGAAGGTCGACGTCGAGCCGCTGGTGCCCGACCCACCACACCGGACGTGGCGTAGCATCCGCGATCAGCTCGACAATGCCGGATTGCCGGAGCGCGTGCATTCCCGTGCGACGCAGGTGTTCGACCGGCTGGCGGCCGCGGAGGCGCAGGTTCACGGAGTCGCGGTCGCGGACGTGCACTTCCACGAGGTGGGCGCGCTGGATTCGGTCGCGGACGTGGTCGGTGTGTGCGCGGCCCTCGAGGACCTCGACATCGACACGGTGTCTGCCGGTGAGGTGGCGCTGGGCTCGGGCCACGTCCGTACCGCGCACGGCGAGCTGCCCGTGCCCGCGCCGGCCGTCGCCGAGCTGTCCCGGGGCTGGCGGGTACGGGCGGGCGGTCCCGGAGAGCTCGCCACGCCGACCGGTATGGCGGTGATCCGCGCGCTGGCGGCCAGGTGCGAAGACCTGCCGGAGATGGCGGTGGAGGCGGTGGGCGTCGGGGCCGGCGGCCGCGACACGCCGGGACGGCCCAATGTCGTGCGGGTGCTGCTGGGATCGGTCCCGGCGGCCGACCCCACGTCCGAAGCGGCGGTCGTGCTCGAGGCCAACGTCGACGACCTGGACCCGCGACTGTGGCCGGGTGTCCTTGCCGGGCTGATGAGCGCGGGTGCTTCCGATGCCTGGCTCGTGCCGATCGTCATGAAGAAGGGACGGCCCGCGCACACGCTGACCGTGCTGTGCCGGCCGGAGCTCGTGGGGAAGCTGCGGACGCAGATCTTCCACGACACCAGCACGCTGGGCGTCCGCGAGGCACCCTGGCGC
>JBKOWB010000368.1:0-2813 GCA_046724195.1 Actinomycetota bacterium | reverse complement strand
CTCCCGGCGGACCAGGATGACCGGGCCCTCGGCGGCAGCGGCCTGTGCGGAGTCGAAGACGATCGCGCCCACCGCGGCCCCAGGAGAGGCGGGTACACCGGTGGTGATCGGCATGGGCGCGGCGTCCAGGTCGAAGCTCGGGAACATCAGCTGTGCCAGCTGTTCGCCGGTGACCCGCTGCAGCGCCTCGTCGAGCGTGATGGTGCCCTCGTCGACAAGCTGTGCGGCGATGACGAACGCGGCCGCGGGCGTACGCTTGCCGACCCGGGTCTGCAGCATCCACAGTTTGCCGCGTTCGATGGTGAACTCGATGTCGCAGAGGTCGCGGTACCGCTGCTCGAGGCGCTCCATGATGGACAGCAGCGTGCGGTAGCTGTGCGGATCGATCGTCGCCAGCTGGTGCAGGCTGATCGTGTTGCGGATGCCCGCGACGACGTCCTCGCCCTGGGCGTTCTGCAGGTAGTCGCCGTATACGCCGCGCCGGCCGGTGGCCGGGTCGCGGGTGAACGCCACGCCGGTTCCGGAGTCGTAGCCCCGGTTGCCGAAGACCATGGCCATGATGTTGACGGCCGTGCCGAGGTCGTCCGGGATGCGTTCCTGACGCCGGTAGAGCACGGCGCGTTCGGCGTTCCATGACCGGAACACCGAACCGATGGCGAGGTAGAGCTGCTCGTGCGGCGCCTGCGGGAAGTCGCGACCGGTGTGGGCGTGGAAGATCTTCTTGTACGCCTCCACGACGTGCCGCAGGTCGGCGACGCCGAGCGCCGCGTCGGCGTCGGCTCCGGCCGCCGAGCGCGCGACGCTCAGTTCGGCCTCGAAGTCCTCTCCCGGAACGCCGAAGACAGTACGGCCGAACATCTGGATCAGCCGCCGGTACGAGTCCCAGGCGAACCGCTCATCGCCGCTCTGCCTGGCCAGCCCGTGCACGCTCGCATCGTTGAGCCCGATGTCCAGGATCGTCTCCATCATGCCGGGCATGGAGAACTTGCCGCCCGAGCGCACCGACAGCAGCAGCGGGTCGTGGGCGTCGCCGAGCGTGGAGTCCATGCGCGCCTGCACCACGCGAAGGTGTTCGCCAACCTCGGCGAGCAGATTCGCCGGCATCGAACCGGTGCGTAGGTATTCACGGCACGCCTCGGTCGTAATCGTGAAGCCCGGGGGAACCGGCAGGCCCATCCGGGTCATCTCGGCCAGGTTGGCGCCCTTGCCGCCCAGCAGGTCCTTGAGGTCCTTGTTACCTTCCACGAAGTCGTACACATACCTGGGCATCCGGGTCTCACCCTCCGTCGCCTCGAATCGCTCTCACGTGATTGGTATCGCTCCGCTGGTCCTGTCCAGTAGGGCCGGATGACCCCCACCCGTCCGGCGGGGGCCTTTCGACCCTGTACGCCGCGTCGCCGTGCGGGAAGCGTCGGAAGCGGAGCTGATTCGCGAGGAGGCGTCATGAAGGGACTTGTGTACGGAGGCCCGGGCGAACGGTCCTGGACCGAGATCCCCGATCCGGGCATCCAGAACCCGAGAGATGCGGTCATCCGGGTCGACGCGGTGACCATCTGCGGCACCGACCTGCACATCCTCGGCGGTGACGTACCCGAAGTGACGCCGGGCCGCGTGCTCGGCCACGAGGCCGTCGGCACCGTCGTGGCCGTCGGCAGCGGCGTCAGCGCCCTGGCCGAGGGCGACCGGGTGCTGGCGTCCTGCATCTCGGCGTGCGGCGTGTGCCGGTACTGTCGCCAAGGCAGCTACGGTCAGTGCCGAGGCGGTGGCGGCTGGATCCTCGGCCACCTCGTGGACGGCGTGCAGTCCGAGTACGCCCGCATCCCGTTCGCCGACCTGTCGACGTACAAGCTGCCGGCGCAGGTGTCGAACGAGTCGGCAGTGCTGCTCGCCGACATCCTGCCCACGTCGTACGAGGTGGGTGTGCTCAACGGCAATGTCCGTCCCGGCGATACCGTCGCTGTGGTCGGCACCGGACCGATCGGGCTCGCCGCGATCCTCGGGGCGCGGCTCTACTCGCCGGCGCACATCGTGGCCATCGACAAGGCGGAGAGCCGCCTGCAGGCCGCGAAGCTGTTCGGCGCGGACATCACCGTGCAGGCCGGCGAGGACCCACTGGCCGTCGTCCGCTCGCTCACCGGCGAGCTCGGCGCCGACGTGGTGATTGAGGCGGTCGGCACACCGCAGGCCTTCGAACTCTGCACGACGCTGGTGCGCCCGGGTGGCCGGGTGGCCAACATCGGCGTGCACGGCAAGCCGGCCACGCTGCACCTCGAAGATCTGTGGATCCGCAACGTCACGATCACGACCGGCCTGGTCGACACCTACTCGACGCCTAAGCTGCTGGACATGCTGGTCGCCGGGCAGCTGGACACCGGACACATGGTGACCCACCGCTTCGCGCTCGACGAGATCATGGACGCGTACGACGTTTTCTCCCGGCCGGCGCAGACCGGTGCGCTCAAGGTGGTGCTGTCGCGATGAGAACACCGCTGTTGCTCGGCGCGGCGGCGGCGGCGGCGTACTCACCTCCGGTCCGCCGGTGGTACCTCACCTGGGGCGCCACCGACGAGGAGGTGGAACGGACCATGCCCGGTGACGAGCTGCTGCCGCTGCCGGACATGCTGTCGACCCGGGCGGTCACCATCGATGCACCGCCCGAGGCGATCTGGCCATGGCTGGTGCAGATGGGCTCCGGCCGCGGCGGCGCGTACACCTATGACTGGATCGAAAACCTGTTCGGGTTGGGCATGCACAGCGCCGACGAGATCCTGCCGCAGTTCCAGAACCTGGCGGTCGGCGACGTCCTGCCCGTC
>JBKOWB010000295.1:0-8885 GCA_046724195.1 Actinomycetota bacterium | reverse complement strand
GCCCTCGCCCACAACCTGCGCCGCCTGCACAACCTCACCCAAACCGCCTAACCACACCACCACCACCACCGGCCGCGACAACGAACCGGAAAGATCCGGCCATTGATCACCCCCCAACCCCCATACAAACCGCAACAGGCTCCCCCAGCACCACCGATCTTCCCTGTAGCCAAAACACCCGCGGTGGCAGTCGCGGAACGTAGTCGCGGCTTGGGGTTTCACCCAAAGTTGGCCCGGGGTCGGCCTGGGCGGCGTCGATTCGTCGCGCACCGGCACGGCGGATGCACGCGGCAAGAGGCGGCCTAAGCCGATCGATGCGGCGGCCGACGGACAACCGGACCAGCGATGCCAGCGTTGTCGGCCGGACGCTAGCGGGTCAGGCTGTCGAAGAGGAGTTGGGGGCCGAAGCCGAGCACGATCGCTACCGCGGCCGCGACGGTCAAAGCCGTCGCAACCGGCCAGGCTACCCGGAGTCTCGGCGGGCGGAGGTCGGCCACCGCGATGCCGGTCGGGCCGGCGTAGAGGATCGCGGCCGTCCGGACGTAGTAGGCCAGTGCGATCACGGCGTTGATCGCAACGACGCCCGCCAGCCAGCCCCAGCCCGTGTCGATCAGCGCGTCCACGATCGTGACCTTGGCGAACAGGCCGGCCAGACCCGGTGGCAAGCCGGCCAGCCCGGCCAACGCCAGAACCATCGCGGCGCCCAGCCAGGGCGAGCGGCGGCCCGCGCCGCGGTAGGCGGCGATCTCGCCACCGTCGGCGCCCGGCGGTCGCAGCGCCACGACCGTGCCGAACGCGATGAACTCCAGGACGACGAAGAACGCGGCATACGCGACCGCGGCCTCTACGCCACGCCCGCCCACCGCGAGCGGCGCGAGGATGTAGCCGGCCTGCGCCACCGACGACCAGGCCAGCAGCCGGACCATGCGGGTCTGCCGCAGCGCGACCAGGTTGCCGACCGTCATGGTCAGCACGGCCAGCACCGCCACGAGCGGGCCGGTGTCCAGGCGCGGGACGACCGCCACCAGCGCCGCGACGCCGCCTAGCTTGGAGGCGGTCGACAGATATGTGGCAACCGGCAGCGGCGCGCCGTCGTACGTGGCGGGCGCCCAGGCGTGCAACGGGACCGCCGCCACCTTGAACGCGAAGCCGATCACCATGAGCGAGACGCCGACCGTGGCGAGCGGCGCGAACGGGCCGATGGCCGGCGCGATGAGTGCCAGATGCAGCGCGCCGGTGGCGGCGTACAGCAGGGCCGCGCCGATCAGCGAGACGGCGGTGGAGACCACGCTGATCACGAAGAACGTGACCGCGGCAGCGGTGCCGGCCGTGGTCACCGTCTCGCGCGGCGCGAACCGGCGGAGGCCGACCAGGACGTAGACCGGGAGCGTCAGCGTCTCGAGGCCGACGATCAGCGTGATGAGGTCACCCGCGTAGCCGATCACCACGCCACCCGCCATCGAGCTGATCAGCAGGAAGCAGAACTCACCGGCGGGCGCGATGCCGGCCCGCAACGCCGGTGCGGAAAGCGCCAGCACGCCGAGCGTCAGCGCCGCGAACAGCACCGCGACAGTAGCGGCGAGGGGTGAGGCGACCCACGAGCACGCCGCGCCCGTGCAGAACGTCGCCGGCCTACCGGACCCGACGGACGCCACGACGATCGCGCAGATCGCGGTCGCGACCGCGCCCAGGGCCGCCGCGCCGATGACGGCCCGGCGGCGCCCGACCGCCAACTCGACCATCAGAACGAGAATGGCGGCGCCGCCCGCGGCGTAGAGCGGCAGCAGCGCGAAATGGTTGACGTGCTGGATCACCGCGACCCCCGGACGTCGATCACGCGCCGGCACGTGGGCCACGAAGCGTGAAGGCCGCTCATCGCAGCGCTCCCGTCAGGGCCGCCACCGGGTCCGATGTGGCGGCCAGGACCAGCGCCGGTACCAGCCCGATCGCCAGCGTGAGCAACACCAGCGGCGACCACGCCGCCCATTCCACGCCGGAGAGTTGAGGATGCGGCAGTTTCGCAACCACGGGACTTGCCGGGCCGTGGGTGACCCGGCGCAACAGTCGCATGAAGTACGCGCCCGTCAGCGCGCCGCCGACCGCGGCTACCGCCGCCAGCGTGGTCCATAAGGGTCCGCCACGCTGGATGGACGCCACCACGGCGAACGCCTCGCCCCAGAAGCCGGCCAACCCCGGCAGGCCCAGCGACGCGATCGCGGCGAAGCCGAGCAGGCCCGCCATACGGGGCGCGGTCTCCCGAAGCCCACCCAGGGACGCGAGGTCTCCGGTGTGCGCCCTGTCTTTGATTGCGCCGGCCTGGAAGAACAGGAGGCCGGTGATCACGCCGTGCGCCACGTTCCCGATCAGCGCCGCCTGGATGCCGGTCACGGTTACCGTCGCGATACCGAGCAGGACGAAGCCCATGTGCCCGACGCTCGAGTACGCGATCAGGCGCTTGATCTCGGTGAGCCGCAGGCACACCAGGGACCCGACGATGATCGCCGCGACCGCGAGGATGCCGAGAACCGGCGCGGCCCACGCGGCGCCGAGTGGCGCGACGCCCACCCCGACCCGGATCAGGCCGTACGTGCCCATCTTGAGCAGCACGCCGGCCAGGATCACGCTGCCTACCGTCGGCGCCTCGGTATGCGCGTCAGGGAGCCAGGTGTGCAGCGGCCAGAGCGGCGCCTTCACCGCGAACGCCACGGCGAACAGTGCGAACGCGGCATACTGGGCGTTGCGGGAGAGGCCGAGACCGCCGGCGAGCGCCATCATGTCGCCGGTGCCGGCCGCGACGACCACGGTGAAGACGCCGAGCAGCAGCAGCACCGAGCCGAACAGCGTGTACAGCACGAACTTGCGCGCGGCCCGTCGCCGGTCGGGGCCACCCCAGCCGGCGATCACGGCGTACATGGGCAGCAGCACGACCTCGAAGAAGATGAAGAACAACACCAGGTCGAGCGCGAGGAACGTGCCGAGGATGCCGACCTCGAGGACCAGCAAGAGAGCGGCGAGAGTACGGCCGGAACCGCCATCCGGCACCTTCGCGACCGTGTACGCGCAGCACAGCAGCGTCAACAGCCCGGTCAGCACGATCAGCGGGTACGACACGCCGTCCACGCCGAGGTGGAAGTCGATGTTCAGCGTGGGCACCCAGGCCACGTCGAGCTCGGCCCACGGCCGGATCGACGGCGCTCCCGGCCCGTACACGAACCAGCCCGAGCCCCGGGCCGTGGCGAGGAGCAGGGTCAGCACGAACGCGGCCGCCGCGAAGACGGTCGCGGCCACGCGTGCAACCCGATCGAGCCGCGACGGCAGCAACGCGACCACCGCCGCGCCGACCGCGGGCACCGCGAGCACTGCTACCAGCAGGACGTCGTTCATGAGGAGGCCCCGTAGATCGCCGCCGCCACGCCGAGCAGCAGCGCGCCGGTGAAGACGGCCACCGCGGCGCGCGGCAGGGCCGCCCGGTGGGCCGTGGCGAGCAACGCGCCGAGGCGGGTGGTGGAGACCCCGGCACCCTCGACGGCGCCGTCGACCACCCGTTCGTCGATGGTCCGCACAAGGCCGGCGATCGCGCGGACCGGCCGGACGATCAAGCGATCTTGCACGGCGTCGAGGTAGAAGCCGTTCGCGAAGATCGGCCGGAGGGGCCCGAGGGCCGCGGCCGGGTCCGTCCCGGGCGCTGCCTGCCAGATCCACCACGCTGCGCCCGCGCCGAGCACAAGCAGCACGATCGGCAGGACGATCGAGACGCCGAGGTGCGGCTCCTCGAGCTCGAGCGCGGCACGGAAGCCGGGCAGGTACGCGGCCAGCCCCAGCACCGCGGACGGGATCGCGAGCAGCACTACCGGCCAGCGCATGAGCGCGGGCGGGTCGTGCGGCGCGGCCGGCCGCTCGTAGCGAGCGTCATCGAAGCCGACGAGCCAGTCGTCGGCGGCCGCCCGGGCCGCCCCGAAGAACGTGCGCAAGAGGATGCGAGTGGCGTACCAGGCGGTGACCGCGACACCGATGAGCGCCGCGATCCAGACGGTCCAGGCGACCCAGATCGGGGTCGGCCCGCCGCCCTCGGTGGCGTGCTCGGCCGCGACCAGCACGGTCTCCTTGGACCAGAAGCCGGACAGCGGCGGCAGTCCGGCGAGTGCGCCGAGGCCGATGGCCGTGGACCAGAACGTCACCGGCATGTGCTCGCGCAAGCCGCCCATGCGGGACATCGAGTTGGTCGCCACGGCGTGGATCACCGCACCCGCGGCGAGGAACAACAGCGCCTTGAACGCGGCGTGCGTGAGCAGGTGGAACAGCGCGGCGGCGGGCGATCCGACCGCGAGCGCGCCGGTCATGTAGCCGATCTGCGACACCGTCGACCAGGCCAGCGCGCGCTTGATGTCGTCCTGCGCGGTGGCCGCGAGCGCGCCGAGCAGCACTGTGATCGCGGCTATGACGCCCAGCACGGCCAGCGCCGCGGGCGACCGCGCGAAGAGCGGGAACAGCCGGAAGACCACGTACACGCCGGCCGCGACCATGGTCGCCGCGTGGATCAGCGCGGAGATCGGCGTGGGACCGGCCATCGCGTCGGGCAGCCACGTATGCAGCGGGAACTGGGCGCTCTTGCCGGCGACACCGGCCAGCAGCAGGATCAACGCCGCGGTGAGGGTGGTGCTCGAATAGTGGTGGCTGAGCACCTCGGTGAGCCGGGTCGTGCCGGCCGAGACGGCCAGGATCGCGACGCCGAGCAGGAAGCCGACGTCGCCGACGCGGGTCACCAGGAACGCCTTCACCGCGGCGGCCGGCGCCTCGGGCAGCCGCCGGTCGTGGCCGATCAGCAGGTACGAGCAGGCGCCCATGACCTCCCAACCGACCAGCAGCAGTAGCAGGTCGCCGGACGTCACGACCAGCAGCATCGCGCCGGTGAACAGGCTGACCTGCGCCGCGTACGGCGCATAGCGCGGGTCGTCGTGCAGGTAGCCGACCGAGTAGACCTGCACGGCCAGCGCGACCACGGTGACCGCGAGTGCGATGTAGAGCGCAGCCGCGACGGCCGAGAAGCCGAACGTCACGTCCAGCCCGCCGAAGTCGATCCACCGCTTGCTGAACTCGATGGCGCGGTGCGCGTCATGCCGCGGGAACACCGTCGCGACCAGCAGCAGGAACACCGTGACCGCGAGGGAGACCGCGGCACCGGCAATGCCGAGCGCGGCGGCCGCGCGCCGCACACCCCGGCCGCCGTCGCCGGGCGGCAGCAACAAGCCGGCAAGACCCAGCACAAGGGGTACGCCGGGAACCAGCGTCCCGAAGATTCCTGCGATCACCCGGCCACCCGCTCGTCCGTCCCGACCCCCGGATCCAGCGGCACCTCGTCGACGGCCACCGCGCGCAGCATCCGGTAGTACTGGAGCACGATGGCCAGCCCGACGCCGACCTCGGCCGCGGCGAGCACGATGACGAACAGCGCGAACACCGCGCCGGCGTGCGGTTCGCCGCTCGGGTACGCCCAAGCCTCGTGCGGCACGCCGACCAGCGCCGAGCGGAGCGTGGCGTCGGCGGTCACGAAGATCAGGTTGACCGCGTTCAGCATGAGTTCGACGGCCATCAGCACGAGGATCGCGTTGCGCCGGCGCAGCACGCCGTAGACGCCGAACCCGAACAGCAGGGCGGCCGTGACGTACGGGATGACGGCGTGCATCAGTGCGTCTCCGCCTCCTCGTCGCGGCGCGCGCCGATGTCCGGGCGGGACAGCACGATGGCACCGACCAGCGCGGCCAGCAAGAGGATCGACAGCACCTCGAACGGCAGGACCCAGTTGCCGAAGATCTCCTCGCCCATCCGCCGGGTGGTGCCGGTCCCGGGCAGCGCGTATCGGGTCCAGCGGAAGGCGTCGGCGAGCAGGGCGGTCAGGCCGATGCCGACACCTGCGCCGATCAGGGCGGCGGGCCACGCCGGGCGGTCGAGGTCGGCGGACCGGCCAATCGGGGCGCGGGTCAGCATCACCGCGAAGAGCAGCAGGACGACGACCGCGCCGACGTAAACGAGGACCTGGACCCAGGCGAGCAGCTCGGCGCCGAGGACGAGGTAGAGCGCGGCGATCGCGGCCAGGCTGATCACCAGGTAGAGGCCGGCGCGGACCAGGTGGGTGCTGGTCACGACGAGGGCGCCCGAGCCGACCGCGATGACGCCGAGCGCAAGGAGAAGGGCGTCGGCGACGGTCACGTCGGTGTCTCCGGCGTGGTGTCCGGCCCCGCCGGTGCGCCTGGGGAGGGGGTACGCCGTACCGTCGCGGGTCTCGCGGTCTTGGCGGGTGTGGCCGCGCCGGGGCCCGCCGCCTTGCGCGCCGCGGTGGCCTCCTCCTTGGACGGCTCGCCCAGGACGTCGTGGGCGGGCGGCTGCGGGACCGTGGCCATCCACGCGCCCAAGCGCTCCTTGTCGTGCAGCAGGTCGAGCACGTCGAGCTCGGAGTACTCGAATTCGGGGGTCCAATAGAGCGCGTCGAACGGGCACGCCTCGATGCAGATCCCGCAGTACATGCAGAGAGCGAAATCGATGTCGAATCGGTCCAGGACATTGCGCTGCCGGGGGCGCGCGGCGCCAGGTACGACGACCTCTTCCTTGTGAGAGTCGATATAGATGCACCAGTCTGGGCACTCGCGGGCGCACAGCATGCAGACCGTGCAGTTCTCCTCGAGCAGGGCGATGACGCCGCGGCTCCGCGGCGGGAGTTCGGGCTCGACGTCGGGGTACTCCTGGGTGATCGACCGCCTGGTCATGTTCTTGAACGTGACGGCGAGCCCGTTGATCAGGCCCTTGCCGGGCGCGCTCCGGTCCCCGTCGTCAGTCACAAGCCCATATCCTGCCCCGTCGGTCAACTCCAGGCGAGTACACCCCCGTACTTGACTCTCACATCGTGTCAGGTGGTGGGGTTACCCGATGACTTCAGCTTTCACGCAGCCCGGCGTGATGACGTCTCCGGGCAAGTACGCATCGCTGTTCGACGGGTTGCCGGCCGACGTGGCCCGGCTGGCCCGGGTCGTGCAGGGCCTCATGATCCACGAGTTTCTGGTCGGGGTGTACGGCGTGACGCTCGCCGAGGAGGATCGCGATCGCGTCAACCTGCGGCGGGTCGACCAGGTCCTGGACGCGATCGTGAGCCGCGACGACCGGCCGCTCGACGTCGCGCGGGCACCGGCCGAGCGGATCGCGACCAACTGTCGCGGGTTCACGGTCATGATCGTCGCCATGCTGCGGGCGAAGGGAGTGCCGGCGCGGGCGCGGTGCGGCTTCGGGGCGTACTTCACGCCGGGATTCTTCGAGGACCACTGGGTGGCGGAGTACTGGGACGCCGACCGGGGCCGGTGGAAGCTGGTGGACGCGCAGATCGACGGCAGGCAGCGCGACTTGTTCCACGTCGACTTCGACCTGACCGACGTGCCGCGGGACAAGTTCGTCATCGCGGGCGACGCGTGGGTCAAGGTGCGGGCCGGTTCGGCGGACCCGGCCAAGTACGGCCTGTCGTCGATCGGCGAGTCCGGTGACTGGTGGATCGCCGGCAACCTTGTGCGCGACGCGGCGGCGCTGGACAACGTCGAACTCCTGCCGTGGGACGTGTGGGGCGCGATGCCGAAGCCGGACGAGGAGTTCGACCCGGCGCTGTTCGACGAGCTGGCCACGGCGACCCGCGAACCGTCCATCGACGACGTCCGGCGGCTCATGACCGACGACCGGCTCCGCGTCCCGGGCGAGGTCCTCAACGTCCAGCACAAGCGTCTCGAGGCGATCTGAGTGGCCTACATGAGCACCTTGACGACCGCGGTGAGCACGAGCTGAGCCAGGGCCAGCGGCACGAAGACCAGCCAGCAGAGCCGCTGCAGCTGGTCTTCGCGCAGCCGCGGGTAGCTGACCCGCAGCCAGATGATCACGAACGACACGGCGAACACCTTGATCAGCGTCCACAGCCAGCCCAGCTCGGCGGCGAACGGCCCGTGCCAGCCGCCCAGGAACAACACCGTCGTCAGCGCGGCGATGACCACGATGCCGACGTACTCGGCGAGCAGGAAGAACGCGAACCGCAGTCCGGTGTACTCGGTCATGTAGCCGAAGACCAGCTCCGACTCGGCGATCGGCATGTCGAACGGCGGCCGCCGGATCTCCGCGACGCCCGAGGCGAAGAACACCAGCATCGCCGGCAGCTGCCAGAGCAGCCACCACGGCGACCAGGCCGCGACGATTCCGGGCAGGCTCAGCGTGCCGGCCGCCATGGCCACGCTGGCCGCGGCGAGTACCAGCGGGAGCTCGTAGGCGAGCAGTTGGGCCGCGCCGCGCAGGCCACCGAGCAGGCTGTACTTGTTCGCCGACGCCCACGCGGACATCAGCACGGCGACCACGCCGACGCCCAGCACGGCGAGGACGAAGAACAGGCCGATGTCCAGGGGCTGCGCGACCAGGCCGGGACCGAGCGGGATGGCGAGCAGGACCAGGAGGTACGGGAACAACGCGACGATCGGCGCCAGCCGGAAGACCGTGCGATCCGCCTCCCGTGGGGTGATGTCCTCCTTCTGCACGAACTTCACGCCGTCGGCGATGAGCTGCGCCCAGCCGTGGAAGCCGCCGGCGTACATGGGCCCGAGGCGGCTCTGCATATGGGCCATGACCTTGTGCTCGACCTGCCCGACGATGAGTGGCATGACGAGGAAGCCGGCGACGACCGCGGCGACCCGGATCAGCAGGTCGAGCCAGAGCGGCATCAGGCGCCCTCGCCTTCGGTCGGCGGCGTGCCTTCGCTTGGCGGCGGGCTTCCGCTTGGCGGCGTGCCTTCGCTTGGCGGCGTGCCTTCGCTTGGCGGCGTGCCTTCGCTTGGCGGCGCGCTTTCGCCTTGTGGCGGCGCGCCCGCTGGT
>JBKOWB010000309.1:0-3357 GCA_046724195.1 Actinomycetota bacterium | reverse complement strand
TACAAGCAGCCGGTGACCCGGTCGCGCGTCTCGGCCATCCGCGGTGTGAACTGTGATGGCGTGATGCGTACCCTGGTCACTCGCGGCCTCATCGAGGAGTGCGGCATCGAGCGCGAAACCGGGGCGTATCTGTACCGGACGACTCCGCTGTTCCTGGAGAAGCTCGGCCTCAACTCGGTCGACCAGCTGCCTCCGCTGGCCCCGTTCCTACCCGACGATGTGGAAGAAGTGCTCGATGCCTCAGGCTGATCCGGCTACCGCCGAACGCCTCCAGAAAGTGCTGGCGGCGGCCGGCGTCGGTTCCCGGCGCGCCTGCGAAGACCTGATCTTCCGCAGGCGCGTCACCGTGAACGGCCGGGTTGCCAAGCTCGGCGACAAGGTCGACCCGGCCGCCGTTGAGATCCACGTCGACGGGCAGCGGGTGGTCACCGACACCAAGCTCGTCTACCTGGCGATGAACAAGCCGCGCGGCGTGGTCTCGAGCATGGACGACGAGAAGGGCCGCACCGAGCTGGCGGACTTCCTGGGTACGTTCGAGCAGCGCGTCTTCCACGTGGGCCGGCTCGACGCGGACAGCGAGGGCCTGCTGCTGCTCACCAACGACGGTGCGCTCGCGCACAAGCTGATGCATCCGTCCTACGGCATCGCGAAGACGTACCTCGCCGAGGTCGCCGGGCCGTTGCCGCGCAACATCGGGCGGCGGCTGCAGGCGGGCGTCGAGCTCGAAGACGGTCTCGCGAAGGTCGACTCGTTCCGGCTGGTGGATGCGCTGGGCAAGACCGCGCAGGTCGAGATCACCCTGCATGAGGGGCGCAAGCACATCGTGCGGCGGATGATGGCCGAGGTCGGCCACCCCGTATCCCGGCTGATCCGTACGGCCGTCGGGCCGATCCGGCTCGGCGACATGCGGCCCGGCGGGTTCCGGCGGCTGTCGAACGCGGAGATCGCCGCGCTGTTCAAGGCGGTTGGCGACTGATGGAGTCGGCCCGGCAGAATGGTCTTGTTGTGAACGGAGGGGGACCGGTGGGTGACGGCGTGCGGCCCGAGCGATGCGTGGTGGCCGTCGACGGCCCGTCGGGATCGGGCAAATCAACCGTTTCCCGCCGTCTTGCGACTGCTCTCGACGGCGTCTACCTCGACACCGGCGCAATGTACCGAGCGGTGACCTGGGCCGCGCTCGAGGCCGGCGTCGACCCGTCGGATGCCGATGCGGTGACGAAGATCGCGCTGGAGACCGAGCTGTCCATCGGTACGGATCCGGTCAATCCGCACGTCCGGGCCAACGGTGTCGACGTTTCCGCGGCTATCCGCGGTCCCGAGGTGACCGGCTCGGTGTCCGCGGTTGCCGCCGTGCCGGCCGTCCGGCGGCACCTGGTGGGCTTGCAGCGCGCCATCATCGCGTCGCACCGGCGGATCGTCGTGGAGGGCCGGGACATCGCCTCGGTGGTGGCGCCGGACGCTTCGCTGAAGGTCTTCCTGACCGCCTCCGCCGCGGCACGGGCGCAGCGGCGCAGCACCGAGGACGCATCCGACATCGCCGCCACGGCTGCCGACCTCGCCCGGCGGGACAAGTTCGACTCGAGCCGAGCCGCGGATCCGCTGCGGCGAGCCGACGACGCGATCGAGGTCGACACCACCGGGCTCGGCGTCGACGAGGTCGTGTCCCGGTTGTTGGATCTGCTGAACAGCAAGGTGAGTTCGTGAGTGAGTTGCCCGTCGGCCTCGATGTCTCCGATTTCGAGGCCGACTCGTCTGTTTCTTCGTCTGCTTCTTCCGCACCCGTGCCGTCTGGCCCTGTTCCGGTCGTCGCGGTCGTCGGGCGGCCCAACGTGGGCAAGTCGACGCTGGTGAACCGCATCATCGGCCGCCGCCAGGCGGTCGTCGAGGACGTGCCCGGGGTGACCCGCGACCGGGTGCCGTACGACGCGAACTGGAACGGCCGCCGCTTCACCGTGGTCGACACCGGCGGCTGGGAGCCGGACGCCCGCGACCGCGCGGCCGCCATCGCGAACCAGGCCGAGATCGCCGTGCAGACCGCCGACGTGGTCGTCTTCGTGGTCGACGTGACGGTCGGCGCCACGGACGTCGACGAGGCCGCCGTCAGGATGCTGCGCCGCAGCTCCAAGCCGGTGATCCTGGTCGCCAACAAGGCCGACAACAACAACCTGGAGATCGAGGCGACGTCGCTGTGGTCGCTCGGCCTGGGGGAGCCGTTCCCGATATCGGCCCTGCACGGTCGCGGGTCGGGTGACCTGCTCGACGCGATCCTGTCCGCGATGCCGCCGGCGCCCGCGATGCTGGAATCGGAGCCCCGCGGGCCACGCCGCGTCGCGCTGGTCGGGCGCCCGAACGTCGGCAAGTCCAGCCTGCTCAACCGCCTGGCGAAAGAGGACCGCGCGGTCGTCGACGCGGCCGCCGGCACCACAGTCGACCCGGTCGACAGCCTGGTCGAGATGGACGGCCAGGTCTGGCAGTTCGTCGACACCGCCGGCCTGCGCAAGCGCGTGAGCCACGCCAGCGGCACCGAGTACTACGCGTCGCTGCGAACCGCCGGCGCCGTCGAGGCGGCGGAGGTGGCGGTCGTCCTGCTCGACGCCGGCGAGCCCATCAGCGAGCAGGACCAGCGCGTCCTGTCGTCGGTGGTCGATGCCGGCCGGGCGCTGGTGATCGCGTTCAACAAGTGGGACCTGGTCGACGACGACCGCCGGTACTACCTGGATAAGGAGATCGACCGGGAGCTCAAGCGCATCCCGTGGGCGGTACGAGTGAACATCTCCGCCAAGACCGGCCGAGCCGTCGACAAGCTGGCACCGGCCCTGCGCCGCGCGCTCGCCTCGTGGGAGACGCGCATCCCGACCGGCGCCCTGAACCAGCGGCTCACCGCGTTGACGCAGGCAACGCCGCACCCGGTGCGCGGCGGCCGCGCACCGCGGGTGCTGTTCGCGACCCAGGCGGGCGTGGCGCCGCCGCGGTTCGTGCTGTTCACGACCGGGCCGTTCGATCCCGGGTACCTCCGGTTCGTCGAGCGCAAGCTGCGCGAGGAGTTCGGCTTCGAGGGATCGCCGATCGAGCTTTCGGTACGGCCGCGGAAGAAGCTCGGGCCGGGCGGCCGGGGCAAGGCACACGGGTGAGCCCTGCCCGTGGCCTGGCCCGCCGTCTTGATAGTCTGTGGGGGTTGCCGCACCTAGGTGTGGCTTCGGGCTGTAGCGCAGCTTGGTAGCGCACTTGACTGGGGGTCAAGGGGTCGCAGGTTCAAATCCTGTCAGCCCGACCAGGTTGACCAGGCAAGATTCAAGATCTTGCCTGGTCTCCGCTAACGGTTCCGCTAACAGTGATCGCCGACAGTCGGTCGAGTAC
>JBKOWB010000158.1:0-9781 GCA_046724195.1 Actinomycetota bacterium | reverse complement strand
GCTCACAGCTGCTCCGCGGCCGGAATGATCTCGTTCTGGAAGGACTCGAACTGCGCGGTGTCCCACGCGTTGCGCACGCTGCCGTGCGCGACCGTGAAACCCAGGCCCGCGAAGCGTCGCAGGCCGTCGACGATCTCGCCGACCCGCTCACCCTTCTCGCCGAGGTCGAAGTTGAACACCACCGTCTTCTCGATCTCGTCGTAGTCGCGGCCGACCGCCTCACAGTGCTGCCTGAGCACGTCGAGCTTGTGGCGCACGTTCGGGCCCGGGAACAGGTTGCAGGCGTCGGCGTACTGCGCGACCAGCCGCAACGTCTTCCTTTCACCGCCGCCCCCGATCAGGATCGGCGGGCGCGGACGGCTGAGCACCGGCGGCGAATTGAGCGGGCGGGCCAGCTGGTAGTGCTTGCCGTTGAACGGTGTCTCGTCGCCGTCGAACATCCGCCGGCAGATCTGCAACGCCTCCTCGAGCCGTTCGAACCGCTCCGCGGTCGGCGGGAACAGCAGGCCCAGGCCCCGAGCCTCGGCCTCGTTCCACGCCGCGCCGATGCCGAGCATCGCGCGGCCGCCGGAGAGCACGTCGAGCGTGGTCACGATCTTGGCGAGCATGCCCGGGTCGCGATAGACGACGCCGGTCACGAGCGTGAGCAGTTTGGCCCGCTTGGTGTGCGCGGCGAGGTATCCGAGGGCGGTGTACGCCTCGAGCATCTCGTGTTCGGGCGGCCCGAGCACCGGGATCTGCCACAGGTGGTCCATGACGCTGATCCGCTCGAAGCCGACCTCGTCGGCGGTCGAGGCGACGTCGGCGAGCACCGCGCCCAGTCGCGGCGCGCCCTCGGGCCACGTGAAGTTGGAAATGTGTAGGCCAAGTTTCACTGCGACGTCCTTTCGCGACGTGAGGCGGATCGCCGGGCGATCCGCCAAAACCCTATCCCCGGCCCACGCCGCTCCGGACGTCCGGCGAGGTCCGGAACGCGCCGCCAGACCCGCACATCAAGCACCTGCATCGGTACGCAGGGTAGTCGGCGTGTCGCTTCTCGCGTGTCGAACGAAATCGGCGCAGCATCCTCGCGTTGAGGACTTCGGGGACCGCCGACACGCCCGAAATACCCCGCTCTTCACCGCCTCATCCCCGACCTTCGTCACTGTCCGTACCAATGGAACAGACAGAGTTGGTTACTGATCAACCGGCCCAACCTGGTAATCCCCAGCACATCGGCGGGGTAGCCAGTTGGTCTTGGGCGGGCGCCGTTTTGATGAATTGACGGTGGGTAGCCAGCAGGTAAATTTGTGGCCGGTGTTGCAACCGCACCTGCCGCACGGGCCGGCCGCCACCGGCCCGTCGGTCGACCCCCCAGGAGCCACCGCCATGCCACCTCCGCCGCCATGGCCAGCGACGAACCGTGATGCACGACATTCACCGACGGTAAGCGTCGTCATCCCGGCGCTCGACGAGGAGGACAATCTCCCGGTGGTCCTCGAGGGCCTGCCGCCGGTCGACGAGATCGTCATCGTCGACGGCGGTTCGGCCGACGACACGGTCGCGGTCGCGCGCGAGGTTCGCCCCGATGCGGTCGTCGTGCGCCAGACCCGTACGGGCAAGGGAAACGCACTCGCCTGCGGCTTCGCCGCCAGCCGCGGCGACATCGTGATCACGCTCAACGCGGACGGGTCCACCGACCCCGGCGAGATTCCGCGGTACGTGGACGCACTGCTCTGCGGCGCCGAGGTGGCACACGGCTCGCGGTACCGCGACGGCGGCGGCGATCTCGGCGGGAACCGGCTGGACGGCTTCGGCAACGCCCTGCTGAGCCGGCTCGTGAACGCGCTGTTCGGCACGCGCTTCACCGACCTCGGGTACGGCTACAACGCCTACTGGCGCAGCGTGCTGGCGGAACTCGAGCTGCCACCCATCGACGCCCCCCGGGTCAGACGCGGCCAACCGCTCTGGGGGGACGGTCCGGAGATCGAGCCATTGATCAACATCCGGACGGCCGCCCAGGGGATGCGCGTCGTCGAGGTGGCCAGCGTCGGCTACCCACCGATCAACGGCGTCCGGGAGCGGCACCGGTTGCGCCGGGCGGTACGGGCGCTGCGCACCGCGCTGGCCGAGTATCTGCGCCGGCGGCGGATCGGCCGCCGCCCGGCGGAAACGGACGGCATCAAGCGCCGCCGGGAGGCGGACGAGACCGCCGGCGCATGGCGCGGATCGATCGGCGCTACCGGCGGCGCACGGCACGGGACGGTCGGCGCTCCCGTCGGGCCGTGGCGCGACCTCACCAGCGCTCCGCGCTACGAGGCGCAGCCGGGCGTGCGGTATGACCCGACCACCGACGAGCAGCATGATCTCGACCCGGCCGCGCGCCGGCACCTGCCGCTCTATCCGCCCCCGGACCCGTCCTGGACCAGGTCGTGTGGCCGGCACGCCGCGGTCGGTGACCCTTCGACGCCGGACCCGCACCTCGACCATCTCGGCGCGGAGCGGACCGGCGCCGGGGTCAACCACCGTGTCGAGCCGTCGCCGGGAGACGCCGCCCGCCCGGACGGTCCGCAGCGCGAGGTGGGCGGCGGGCGCCGCCGCCTGGAGACCTGGGAGCGGCGTGTCGAGCGCCGACCAGACCTCTCCCCGGGCGAGGGCTGGAAGGGCCGGGGCGGCGAGCGTCCCGGCCACCTCCGGGCGGTGCCGGGCGATCGCAACGGCCGGTGATCCGCAGGCCGATGCGGGTCGGTCGGGCTGCGGTCGGCGACGTCCGGCCCCCGTACCGTCAATGGACGATCAGCAGCGCTCGCGCAGCCGCGGCAGGATCTCCTCGGCGTAGAGCCGAAGGAAGCGGTCCTGGTCCGGACCCGCGCTGTGGAAGACCAGATGGGTAAAGCCCATCTCGAGATATTCGGCCACCCTATCGGCGTGCTCGTCCGGGTCGGAGGAGACGATCCAGCGGCTGGCAGCACGTTCGATCGGGAGGGCGTCGGCGAGGCGCTCCATCTCGATCGGATCCTCGACGCCGGTCTTCTCCTCGGGCGTCAGGGCGAGCGCACCCCAATGCCGCGTGTCGTTGCGGGCCCGCTCCAGATCCGTGTCAAACGAGACCTTGACCTCGATCATGAGATCGAGATCGTCGAGCTTGCGGCTGGCCTGCTCGGCGCCGTCGCCAACGGCCGGAAGCAAGGTGTTGGCGTAGAGGTCCCGGCCCTTGCCGCTGGTGGTGATGAAGCCCTCGCCGAGCCGCCCGGCGGACCGGGCGGCGACCGGACCGGACGCGCCCATGTAGATCGGCACCGGCCGCTCGGGCTTGTCGTAGATGGTGGCGCGCATGGTGTGGTAGTACGTGCCGTCGAATGTGACCCGATCCTCGGCCCAGAGCCGCTTGATCAGCGTGACGGCCTCCCGGAGGCGGGCGACCCGCTCCTTGCCGCCCGGCCAGGGGATGCCGAGCGGCACCTCGTTGAGCGACTCACCCGAGCCGACGCCCAGGATGACACGGCCCGGGGCGAGGCAGCCGAGCGTGGCGAAGGCCTGGGCCACGACCGCCGGGTGGTACCGGAACGTCGGCGTGAGCACGCTCGTGCCGATCAGGACGCGTTCGGTACGGGCCGCGAGCGCACCCAGCCAGGGCAACGCGGCTGGAGCATGGCCGTCGTCGTGGCGCCACGGCTGCATGTGGTCGCTGACGAAGACGGAGTCGAAACCCAACCGCTCCGCCTGCACGCTGTAGCGGAGCAGGTCGGTTGGCGAGAACTGCTCCGCCGACGCCTTGTATCCGAACCGAATCATGGTTCGAACCATATCCTTCGCGGGAACTCAGCCGGCCGCCTTGTACGCCCTACCCGCTGCGGTGGGAGTTTCACCGTCGGAGTACAGGCCATATCCCGCACTGTCCCCCACCGCCGGAAGTGCAAACCAGGCGTAGCGCTCGACGTACGACCGGGACTCCATGCCGTCCGTCGATCCCTTGATGAACGCGACCTCCTGGGCGCTGGTTGGGTACTTCGGGGTGCCGCCGAAGTTCATCAGGCCGTACTCGGTGACCCAGATCGGCAGGCCGTAACGCCGGTGCACCGCGTCGACGTAGCTGAGGAACTGCCCGACCGCGGCCGGGCCGAAGTCCGAGCCGTACCAATGCAATGTGATGAAGTCGACGCGCAGGCCCTTCCGCTTCGCACCGGACATGAACCGGTCCAGCCAGCCGCCCGCGGTGTCCTCGCCGTACGCGACCGCCGGGCTGCCCAGGCGCATGCCGGACGCTTCGAGCTTGGGCCAGGCGGCGAGCGCGTCCTCGACGCTCATGTTGGCCTGGCCGGCCATGTCCGGCTCGTTGAAGCCGAGCAGTACCTTGCCCTCGCTCTTCGCCTGCTTGATCGTCGCTTCGGTGACGCTGGCCTTGCCCCAGATCATCGGCACGAACTCGACGCCGGCCGGGCCGGGGACGTCGTTGTTGTTCGTCGCCCAGTCGTAGTACCAGCCGGCGCCGACGTCGTCGAGCGCCGCCGACAGCCCGTTGAACTTCCAGACGCTGACGCCCTTCTTCTTGCTGGTGGTCGCGGTCGGGATCGCGGCCTTCGCCGTGCTCGGCCTGGGCTTCGCCGACGGCGATACCGATGGCGGGATCGAGGTCGCCGTCGGCGTCGGGGACGGCAGCGACAATCGCGGCGCAGGCGCCTGCGTCGACACCACCGAGGAGGTGGCTGCGTGCTTGTCCGCCGAATTCTGGTAGACCGCCACGGCCGCGCCGCTGCCGGCGACGGCGCCCGTGGTTAGCACGGCGGTGAGGACGCGCCGGCCGGCACCGAACGCGGTCTTGGCGGCGATCTTGCCCATTGCGGTGTGCGTGCCGTGCGTCGCGGCGCTCTGCATGCCCATGCCCGGGCTCAGGCCGCCGCCACCGAAGCCGGGCGGCGGCGGGACCAGCGCCATGCCCGCCAGCAGGCGCTCGGTGGCGACCAGGCCGGACCAGGCGGGTGAACAGTTGCGGCAATCGCGGGTGTGGCGCGCGATGCGCTTGCGCCACAGGCCGTTCGGACGCCCGTCCCAATCTGCCGTGACCAGCCGCAGGTCGGGACACGGCGGGGTCGCGGCCAGGGCCCGCACGACCACCCGGGCCGTTTCCAGCTGGCCCTTCATGCGCTGGATCCGTACGGCCGCGTGCTGGCGCGTCACGCCGATCGCGGCGACGATCTCGTCGCGGGTGAGCTCGCCGGACGCTTCCAGCCACCACAGCGACAGCAGCTCCCGGTTGTCCTCGTCCATCCACCGGGTCGCCTCGGCCGTCTCCCGGCGCTGGCCGGAGAGCTCGAGCCGGGTGACTGCGAGGTCGGTGAAGTCGGCGCCCGGATCGCGGACATCCTCGTGGACCAGAGCGTCCGGGGCACCGCGCCGGGCCCGGTATCGCTCGCGGACCTGCCGCACCGTGATCGCCACCAGCCACGACCGGAACGCCTCGGGGTCACGCAGCTCGCCCAGGTTGCGCAACACGCGCAGCATGACATCCTGCACGACGTCGTCGACGTCGGCGTGGCCCTCGAGGGCGCGGCCGACGATCGTGTAGACCAGCGGCAGGTAGCCGGCGACGAGCCGATCGATCGCGGCCGGGTCGCCCCCGCGCGCGGCGATCACCGTCGCGGTGTCCGGTTGATCCGGCATCGTTCTCGCCTCTCTGAGGAGCACCGATCATCGCGCTCGGCGGCGCGCTTGTGCACCACCGCCGAGGGGAGACGTGCGCGGCCCCGCTGGATAACACGAATCTCCGAGCCGCCCGGATCGGCGATATCAGGCACAACGGCGGTTAGGTCGGCGGCTGCTGCGCTTTGCCCTAACGATCCTGCGCGTCGACCGGCAGTCCGGGGCCGATCTGGAGATAGCGCTGACCGAGGCCTGCAGCCTGATCCACTTCGAGAAGTCGTTCGCCTGACCTCTTCGCATGCGGCGCCCGGCTACCCCTATCATTCTTGCCCTACGGCAAATATTGCGGAAATTGCTCGAGGAGGGCCCGAGTTGTCCGACCGCACGACGCCCGTCGGCGCCCTGCTGCGCGCGGCATCGCCCGACCGGCTTCCCGAGGTGGTTGTGGAGCACCTGCGCCGCCACTTCGCCGCCGGCCGGATCGAGGTGCTGCTCGGCGACCTGCAGGTAGCCGGGCTATGGCCCGTGCTCGATCCCGCGGCGGCCGGCGGCGGTCCGCTCGCCCAGCGTTGCTTCGGGAGCCAGCGACCGGTCGTCGACACCACACCGACCGGTGCGGTGCGCGTGCACCTCCCGCTGAGTGTCTGGGGCGACCGGCTCGGCGTACTGGTGGTCGAGACGGCGCTCGCGACGGAGGGCGAGATCGTGGAGCAGCTCGCCGCCGTCGCCGCCGAGCTGTCCGTCGCGCTGCGGGCGGCCGATCGCGACACGGACCGGTACCGGCAGGTCCGGCGCCGCGCGCGCCTCACCATGGCTGCCGAGCTGCAGTGGGATCTCCTTCCCGGCAAGTCGCTCGGCGACGACCGTTTCGTGGTCGCGGGACAGCTGGAGCCCGCGTACGCGGTGTGCGGTGACCATTTCGACTGGTCCGTCACCGGTGACCGGCTTACCGTCACCGTGCTCAACGGTTTCGGCGACGGGCTGGAAGCGGCGCTGCTCACGGCTGCGGCCGTGAACGCGATGCGCAATGCCCGCCGTTCCGGCGCCGACATCGATGAGCAGGCCGAGCTGGCCTCCGACGCCGTCTACTCGCTGCACGGCGGCGCCGCCCACGTGGCCACGCTCCTGCTCGAGATCGACCTGGTCGGCGGCGCCATCGAGGCGGTGGACGCCGGCTCGCCGCGGGCGATGATCGCGCGCGAAGGCGAGATCCGGCCCGTTTCGCTGGACCAACAGTTGCCGCTCGGCATGTTCGGCGACATCCGGTACGAGACCCAGTTCTTCCAGCTCGAACCGGGTGACCGGCTGCTCGTGGTGAGCGACGGCGTGCATGCCGCCGCCCCGAACGGCCGCGCCCCGTATGGCGGGTCCGCGTTGTTGAGCACGTTGCGCCGGACGCGTCTACAGCCCGCCACCGAGGCGGTGGGTACGGTGATGCGCAGCCTGCGCGATTACCATGCGGGCACAGATCCGGCCGATGACGCGGTCACGGTCTGCCTGGACTGGCGCCGCTGATGCCGGCTGGGCTGGCTTGAAGTCCGCGCGGAGCGGGGTACGGCTGGCTCGCAGAAGCCGCTACGGAGTGCAGGGGACCGGCATGGAGCGCGTGACGGACGTCGCCGAGGCGGTGGAGTCGACGGTGGAGTCCTTGGTGGCCATCCTCGACAGCGCCCGGCTGGCCCAATCCCCCGCCGTACCGCCGACGCAGTTGCGGGTACTGACGATCGTCGCACGTAACCAGCACACCAACATGAGCCGCCTCGCCGAGGCGCTCGGGGTGGTGCCGTCATCGGCGAGCCGGCTCTGCGACCGCCTCGAGGCGACCGGGCTGCTACGCCGGGTTCCCGACCCGCGCGATCGCCGTGAGGTGCGGCTGCTGCTCACCCCGGCCGCCCGCCGGTTGCTCGACGAGTTGCGCGACCGACGGCGTACCGCGCTCGCCGGTGTGCTGGAGCGGATGACGCCCGCCGGGCGGCAGGATCTCGTCCGGGCGCTGGCCGCCTTCGACGACGCCGCATCGGTCGACAGCACGGAGGGTGCGGACCTGCGAACCGCGTGAGGTACGGTGCCGTCCGTGCGCATCGGTATCGTGATCCTGCCCGACGAACGCTGGTCCGTGGCCGGGCGTCGCTGGCAACGCGCCGACGAGTACGGCTTCGACCACGCCTGGACGTACGACCATCTCGGCTGGCGCGACCTGGTCGACGGTCCGTGGTTCGACGCCGTAGCCACGCTGACCGCCGCCGCCATGGTGACCCGGCGGATCCGGCTCGGCACGTTCGTGGCCTCGCCCAACTTCCGTCATCCGGTGCATTTCGCCCGGGAGGTGACCGCGCTCGACGACATCTCGCAGGGCCGGTTGTCGCTCGGCATCGGCGCGGGCGGCACCGGCTTCGACTCGGCGGTGCTGGGCGCCCGCGAGCTCACCCCGCGCGAGCGCGTCGACCGGTTCGCGGAGTTTCTCGAGTTGCTGGACGCGCTGCTGCGCGAGGAGCGGGTCACCCGGACCGGCACGTACTTCTCTGCGGTGGACGCCCGCAGCACGCCAGGTCCGGTGCAGCGGCCGCGACCGCCGTTCGTGGTCGCCGCGAACGGCCCGCGCACGCTGAGGCTGGCCGCACGGTACGGCGACGGCTGGGTCACGACGGGTACCCAGGCCCTCGACGATCAGGAAGCGTGGTGGCGTTCGGTCGCGGCGGCAGCAGGGTCCTTTTCGGACGCGCTCGCGGCGGCCGGCCGGCCGGTGAGCGACGTCGATCGATACCTGGACCTGGATTCCGCGCCGGTGTTCTCGATGAGCAGCGCGGACGCATTCGTGGACGCGGTCGGGCGCGCCGGCGAGCTCGGTTTCACCGATGTGGTGGCGCACTGGCCGCGTCGGTCGAGCTGGTATGCGGGCGACGAGAAGATGGTGGAAACGGTCGCCGGCCTGCTGCCGCGGCTACGCACTTCGCCCTAAATACGACGGCCACCGCTGCGTTCGCAGCGGTGGCCGAAACGTTATCGGGACGGGTCAGCGGCGGTGGGCGGCGCGGTAGGCGGCGCTGACGCTCTGCGGAATACGGCCGCGCTCGGAGATCTGATATCCGTTGCGGATCGCCCAGTCGCGAACCGCCTTGTTCTCGTCGCGACTGCCCGCCGAGCGGCCGGACGTAACGGCGCCGACATGCCGCCCGGCGCCGCGAGCCGAGCCACGGCCGACCCGGGTGCCGGCGGCGATGAACGGATCCAGCGCCTTGCGCAGCTTTCCGGCATTCGCCTCGGAAAGGTCGATCGTGTAACTCGTCCCGTCCAAGGCGAACTCGACGGTACGGTCCGCCTTGTTTCCGTCCAGATCGTCGATGAGAGTAGTGATTACCTGCCGCGCCATAACGACTCCCCAGGTTTTGCGAAGAACCGCGCTCAGTGTGACCCGCAAGGCCACTCATTCGCAACTCTTCCCGCCGTCTTTGCAATTCTTTTTCCGTCCGCGCGGGTACGCCGCGCAAATGGGTGTCATGTATTCCGGTGATTCGCGCGCGGTCACGCCCGAAGCTGCGGATGCCAAACCGGGGTGGATGATCGTGCGGAAGGGACGTTAGGGTCATCGCCATGGACGACGAGCGGGCCGCCTGGGATGAGCAACGCCGGCAGGCCGTCGCCGGGCATGCGGCCGCGTTCGAGGCGGGCCGCGCCGCGGAGGCGGAGCAGGGCGCCGCCCTGCTGGCCGACTTCGTCCGGCGCGCCGCGGAGCGAGGGATCCCGCCCACCGTGCTGAGCGCGCGTACCTTCGACGGCCGTGCCACGTACAAGACCAAGCTGCGCGGTTGGTACCTGAAGGCGAACAAGTCGGTTGCAGTGGGCGCCGACGGGAAGTACTACGCCCTGACCGTGCCGTCGTCCCTGCGTGCCCGGCTTACCGGCGCGGAGGTGGAGCCGAGCCCGCCCCGGCTGGTGGTCGGTGCGGGCGGCGGCGACGGCGAGACCATGCCCCTGGCGCAACTCCTGGAGCGCCGCCTCGACGCGGGAGTCACCTGGCCGTGATGCGTGGCACCACAACCACGACCCGATGGCGTGTCGTGGCGGCGTTCGCCGCTGCCGCGCTGGCGTCGCCCGTGGCGGCGTCGCCCGCGCAGGCGGCGACCGCGCGGCTGACACCCGCCGGCGCCTCGAAAACCGCCGC
>JBKOWB010000337.1:0-4007 GCA_046724195.1 Actinomycetota bacterium | reverse complement strand
AGACTCAGGACCTCGGCGACGAACTCTACAAGATCACATCGGCGGACGACTCAGGCACGGCGCCGAGCCCGGTGCTCGCCGACGACCGCGTGCAACTGCACCTCACGCCGGACGGCGACGGTACGAGCGGTCGGGTGGAGGTGCTGCTCTCCAGCAAGGTGCGGTGGGCGCTCCGCTTCACCGGCGGCGCGGATGAGCAGTCCGTGGACCTCAGCGGCGGCCGGGTCAGCTCGATCGACGTAGTGGGCGGCGCCCGCCACTTCGAGCTTTCGCTACCCAAGCCGGCCGGCACGGTGCCGGTACGCGTGACCGGCGCGGTCGAGGACCTTTCGATCACGTCGCCCAAGGACAGTCCCGTGCGGGTGCAGGTGGACAGCGGCGCGAAGACGGTCGCCGCGGGCGATCGGACATTGCGCGACGTCCGGCCCGGCTCGACGCTCACGCCGAAGGGCTGGCAGGTGCAGAACAGGTACGACGTCGACGCGGCGGCCCGGATCACGCTGCTGTCGGTGGACGCGAGGTAGGGATGCCTCGGGGATAGGGGAGAAGGCCGGCGGGGGACGACCCGCCGGCCTCGCCTTGTCAGTCCGCCAGCAGCACGCCCGGATTCAGAATGCCGGCCGGGTCCAGTGCCGCCTTGATCCGCCGCATAGCCGCGATCTCCGCCGCCGAGCGGGACAGCGGCAGCCAGTTCGCCTTCGCCCGGCCGACGCCGTGCTCGGAGCTGATGCTGCCGCGCCGGCTCGCCACCAGGCGCAGCACCGCATCCGTGACCTGTTCCGCGGCTTCGCCTGCGTCGAGTACGTTGACGTGCAGGTTGCCCTCGCCGAGGTGCCCGAAGACGATCGGCCGCGCCGCCGGGGCGACCCGCGCCACGGTGTCGGGCAGGTCGGCGACCAGCCCGGCCAGCTCCCGGAGGGGGACGCTGACGTCCAGCTTTACTGGCACGCCCACGGCGTTGATCGCCTCGGTGTGCGTCTCCCGGTACGCCCAGAGCCGTGCCACGCCGGTGGCGTCGGACGCCACGGTCGCGTCCAGCACCGCCTTGGACTCGCCGAGCACCTCCAGCAGCTCGTCGGTGGGGTCGGTACGGGCGGCACATTCCAGGACCACGTACGTGGGATGGTCCTCGGCGAACGGAGCCGCCAGCCTGCCGTGCGACCGCACCAGCTCGAGGCCGTCGGCGAAGAAGATCTCAGCGGCGGACAGCGCGGACAGCGCCCGCGCGGCCGCGAGCAGATCCAAAGCGCCGGGTACGCCGTCGGTCGCCACCAACGCGACGGCGCGGGCCGGCAGTAGGGGGACGAGGCGCAACCGGACCCTCGTTATGATCGCCAGCGTCCCCTCGCTGCCGGCGAGCAGCTGGGTCAGGTCGTACCCCGTGTTGTCCTTGGCCAGGCCGACCAGCCGGCGCACGACGCTGCCGTCCGCGAGGACGGCCTCGATCCCGGTCAGCTGCTCGCGCATGCTCCCGTAGCGCACCACGCGGATGCCGCCCGCGTTCGTCGCGACGAGGCCGCCGACCGTGGCGGCCGAACGGGCGGCGAGGTCGACGCCGACGTCGAGTCCGTGCGGCCGGGCGTGCTGCTGGAGCTTCTCCAGCGTGACCCCGGCGCCGGCGGTGACCTGTGCCTCCAGCGTGTCGATCGGCTCCAGGTCGGTGAGCCGGGCGAGGCTGAGCAGCACCTCGCCGCCCGCTGGGACGCCGCCGCCGACCAGGCCGGTGTTGCCACCCTGGATCGTGATCGGAGCGCCCGCACCGGCGCACGCCGAGACGATCGCGGCGACCTCGGCGGTGTTCGCGGGGCGCACCACGCAGCGCGCCTCGCCGGAGAAGCGGCGCGTCCAGTCCGTCTCGTATGGGGCCTTCAGGTCCGCGTCGACGAGGACGTGCTGCGGCCCGACGATCTCCGCGAGCCGATCCTGGAATCGATCGCTCATGAGAGCACGCGGAGGCGGATGGTCTGATCCATCGCGCGCAGTCGCTCCAGCACGGCGTCGCTGTAGCCGCCGCTGATGTCGGTGATCAGGTATCCGTACTCGCCGCGGGTGCTGAGCAGCTGGCCCTCGACGTTGACCTGGTGCTCGGCCAGGATGCTGTTGACCTGCGCCAGGACGCCGGGCATGTTGATGTGCACGTGCACGACGCGGCTCATCCCAGCCTGCTCCGGCAGCGCGATGCTGGGCAGGTTCACGCTCAGCGTGGTGTTCCCCTCGCGTACGAAATGGGCCAGCTTGTTGGCCACGAAGTCGCCGATGTCCGACTGCGCCTCCTCGGTGGACCCGCCGATGTGCGGCGTGAGGATGACGTTCGGCAGGCCGCGCAACTCGGAGACGAACTCGTCGCCGCGGCCCTTCGGCTCCTTCGGGAACACGTCGATGGCGGCGCCGGCCAGATGCCCGCTGGTGAGCGCATCGCGCAGCGCGATGTGGTCGACCACGATGCCGCGGGAGAGGTTCAGGAAGATGGCGCCCTGGCGCATCCGGGCGATCTGGTCCGCGCCGAAGAAGCCGGCGTTGCCGGGGCGCCCGTCGACGTGCAGCGTGACCACGTCCGAGTGCTCCAGCAGATCGTTGAGCGAGTCGCAGCGGTGGGCGTTACCCAGGGCCAGCTTGTCGGCGGTGTCGTAGAAGGACACGTGCATGCCCAGGTTCTCGGCCAGTACGGACAGCTGCGTACCGATATTGCCGTACCCGACGATGCCGAGCCGCCGCCCGCGGACCTCGTGGCTGCCGTCGGCGGCCTTGTCCCAGATGCCGGCGTGCATGGCGGCGTTCTTTTCGGTGAGCCGGCGGGTCATCGCGATGATCTCGGCGAGCGCGAGCTCCACCACCGAGCGGGTGTTGGAGAACGGCGCGTTGAACACCGCGATACCGGCCTGCGACGCGGCGGCGAGATCGATCTGATCGGTGCCGATGCAGAACGCGCCGACCGCGATGAGGCTGTCGGCCGCGTCGATCACCTTCGCGGTGATCTGGGTCTTGGAGCGGATGCCCAGCAGGTGCACGCCCTCGATGCGCTCGATCAGCTCGGTCTCGTCGAGCGCGCCCGCGACGGACTCGACCTGGTAGCCCTCCGACTCCAGCCGCGACACCGCGTCGGCATGGATGTTCTCGAGCAGCAGGACTCGCACCTTGGCTTGGTCGATCATCAGTTTCCGTTCGGGTTGGGTTGGACCGTCCGGGCCGCCACGCCGAAGCCCAGTTCACAGGTGTTCCAGCCTAATGTGCGGGTTGGCCCGACCCGCGCCGGTGTGCCGCACCTCCCACCGCGGTCGGTGCCATGCTCAGATCGCGCTGCGGTCGCGCAGCCAGGGGATCAGCGCAGCGGCCTGGGCACGCTGGAACGCCCGGACGGTCGGGATGCCGGGCGGCGGAGGGAGCCGGCCGACGTGCAGAAAGAACCCCCGCGACCGCCCGTCGCCGCCGCCGACCACTAGCGGGTGTTGGACGCCGGCGCCGAGGGTGCGACCCCTGCGGCCCGCACACCGACCTCGCGCAACGCGTCTCGGAAGTCGTCGGCCGCCGATTCGTTCGGGAACCGGCGGTGCAATTCCACGTCCAATTCCCCCGCCACCATCAGCAGAGACGGCAACGACTTCCGACCCGCGCCCAACGCGTCCACACCCGTCGCCACCGCCTGTTCGAGGTCGCCCGCGCGGGCCGCGACGGCGGCCAGAGTCAGGCGCGCCTCGGCCATCCGCATCGGGGCTTTCTCGCCGCCCGGCGCGGCACCCAACGTCAACACGGCGCGCGCGTGGTGCGCGGCGAGGCCGTCGTCGCCGGCCAGCCGGTAGGCGTCCATCGCGTAGAAATCCCACTTGTCAGGGTCCACGACGAAATGGTGATCCGGCCGGTCCGGGGTTGCCATCGCGTCCAGCAGCGACCGGCCCCGATCCAACGCGTCCCGCACTCCGGCCACGTCACCCAGACGGGCGAACGCCTTCGCTTCTTGCCCGGCCAGCTGCACGGCTGTCTCTTATACACATCTCCGAGCCCACGAGACC
>JBKOWB010000302.1:0-7262 GCA_046724195.1 Actinomycetota bacterium | reverse complement strand
GTCCAGGACCTTGCGTTGCTCCGCGCCTCCCGCCGTACCCGAGCGGACTTTCAGGACGTCCAGGCTGATCCGGCCGGTGACCGTCGTCAGCCATCCCCGGAGATCGTGGATCTCGCCATGTGACACAGTGGCCCATCGTTGACGAACGGTGAACTAAGGCTGAACTGCCACTGATGGGGTAGGCGGCCGTCTCGCCGGGGGAGGCGTTACCTAGCATTCCTCGGAGATCCGCTCGCCCAAGCCCACCCGATCGAGGTTCGCCGACGTGAAGTTCTCTTTCCGCCCCGTCGAGGGCGTCTTCTACGACCTCTTCACGAAGGCCGCGCAGAACCTGGTCATCGGCACGGAACTCCTCAAGGAACTGGCGCTGCCCGGCGTCGACGTGCAATCCGTCAGCGAGCGGCTGACCGACGTGGAACACGACAGCGATCAGATCACCCACGAGCTTTACAAGAAGATCAACTCGACCTTCGTCACGCCGTTCGACCGGGTGGACATCTACTCCCTCGGCTCGCAGCTCGACGATGTCATGGACCACCTCGAGGCGGTGGGGAACCTGCTCTACCTCTATGGCCTCACCGAGCTGCCGTCGCTCCCGCGGGAGATGCACGAGCTGGTGGACGTCCTCGATCAGCAGGCGAAGATCACCGCGGAGGCGATGCCGCGCCTGCGCACGATGAAGGACCTCGAGGAGTACTGGATAGAGATCAACCGCCTGGAGAACGACGGTGACCGCGCGTACCGGATGCTGCTGGTCCGGCTCTTCTCCGGCGAATACGACGCGCTTACGGTGCTCAAGATGAAGGAGGTCGCGGACGAGCTGGAGGCCGCCTGCGACGCCTTCGAGCACGTGGCGAACACCATCGAGACGATCACGGTCAAGGGGTGGCGATGGCGTTCGCGGCGTCGTGGAAAGCCGTTCGTGTAGTCAAGTGCCACCCCCGCGATCTTGGAGTTATGGCTGCCGCCATGGGAGCATTTACGGCCTTTGTGGGCCACCACAAGTCCAAGATCGCGGGGGTCTAAGGGTAGGTCACGCCTATCTGGGAGCGGATCGTGTCCAGCAGGTTCATGACCTCCAGAGTAGTGGCCTGGGGCATCAGGGGGCTCTCCAGCTCGCCCGCTCGCAGGCGGCGCTGGACCTCCGCCGCTTCGAACTGGTAGCCGCGGCCCTCGAACGGGAAGTTCATCACCTCGGGAGCACGGCCGGCGCGGGAGAGGATGAACGACATCGGCTTGTAGAACCGCGGCGGCAGGTCGATCCGGCCCGTGGTGCCGGTGATCGACGCGGCGTTGCGGGTGGCGCCATTGATGCCGCACGTCAGCGCTGCCACGGCGCCCGACTCGTAGCCGAGCAGGATGCCGGTGTTCTCGTCAACGCCCTCGGGAGTCAGGTGGGCCCACGACTGGACCCTGGCCGGCGCCCCGAGGACCAGGTCGGCCAGGTTGATCGGGTAGACGCCGAGATCGAGGAGGGCACCGCCGCCGAGCGCGGGGTCGCGCAGGCGGTGCGTGGCCGCGAACGGGCCCTGCAGGCCGAAGTCCGCGTGTACGGCGGTGACCGGCCCGATCGCGCCCTCGGCGGTGAGCTCGGCGATGCGAAGGACCGCCGGATTGCAGCGCATCCACATGGCCTCCATCAGGAACAGCCCCCGGGCGCGGGCCTCCCGCACCAGCCGGGCGGCCGACGCCAGGTCCAGCGTCATCGGCTTCTCGCACAGCACGGCCTTGCCGCCCGCCAGGCACACCAACGCGGCGTCGAGGTGGAAGGCGTGGGGCGTCGCCACGTACACGACGTCGACGTCGGGGTCGGCGGCCAGCGCCGCCCACGAGCCGTGCGCCCGGGCGAAACCGTGCCGCCGCGCGAACACCTCCGCCGCCTGCGCGGTTCGCGATCCGACGGCGGCCAGCTCGGCGTCCTCGACCAGCGGGAGGTCACCCGCGAACGCGTTCGCGATCCCGCCGGTGCCCAAGATGCCCCAGCGGACGCGCTTCTCCTCGGTCATGATCGCCACCGTATCGTCCGGAAGTGGCCGGATGGCAGGATCGACGGGTGAGCGACTCGACGCCGCTGCGGCTGCCCCCGGCGATGGTTCGAAGGGCACGCGAGTTCCGCGGGCCACCGGCGCCGGTGCGCGCCGCGGCCACCGTCGTGCTCCTGCGACCCAAGGGCCAGACCTTCGAGGTGTACGTGCTGAAGCGCGCCGCGGCGATGGCGTTCGGCGGGGTCTACGCGTTTCCCGGCGGCGGCGTGGACCCGTCGGATCGACCGGAGACCCTGCGAACGGACTGGCCGGATCGGCTCGGGGTGCCCGATGCCGACGCGAAGGCCGTGGTCGGCGCCGCGGCCCGCGAGCTCTTCGAGGAGGCCGGCGTCCTGCTGGCCGGACACCACGGCGAGGCCGATCACACGGTCGGCGATGTCGGCGGGGCCGAGTGGGAGGCCGACCGGGCGGACGTCGCCGGCCGCCGGCTGACGATGACGGAACTCCTGAGCCGGCACGGTCTCCGGCTCCGGGACGACCTGCTGCTGCCATGGGCCCGCTGGATCACGCCCGAGTTCGAGCCGCGGCGGTTCGACACCTGGTTCTTCGTGGCGCTGCTACCAGAAGCGCAGACGGCGCGCGACGTGTCCGGCGAGGCCGCCCGGACCGCGTGGATCAGCCCGGCGGCGGCGGGCGGCCTGGCCATGCTGCCGCCTACCCGGTCGATGCTGGACGATCTGGCCGCGTACCGAAGGGTGGAAGATGTCGTCACGGCCTCGGAGAACCGCAACGCCGCCGCTCCGGTCATGCCCCGCGCGGAGCTGACCGACGACGGCGGCGCCGTCCTGCACGTGCCGAAGGCCTAGCCGAAGCGGCCGGTGATGTAATCCTCGGTCTTCTTCTCGGTGGGGTTGCTGAAGATCTTCTGGGTGTCGTCGTATTCGATGAGCCGGCCCGGGTCGCCGGTCTTGTCGATCGAGAAGAAGCCGGTCTTGTCGCTGACGCGGGCCGCCTGCTGCATGTTGTGCGTGACGATGATGATCGTGAACCGGTCCTTGAGCTGGAACATCAGATCCTCGATCGCGAGCGTCGAGATCGGGTCGAGCGCGGAGCACGGCTCGTCCATCAGCACGACCTGAGGCTCCACCGCGATGGTACGGGCGATGCAGAGCCGCTGCTGCTGACCGCCGGAGAGGCCTGCGCCGGGGCGATCGAGCCGGTCCTTGACCTCTTCCCACAGGTTCGCTGACTTCAGCGTCTTCTCCGCGGCGTCGTCCAGCACGCTCTTCTTGCGTACACCGTTGAGCTTGAGTCCGGCCACGACGTTGTCGTAGATCGACATCGTCGGAAACGGGTTGGGCCGCTGGAACACCATGCCGATCAGCCGGCGGACCGCGGTGACGTCCACGTCGGGGTCATAGATGTTCTGGTCGTCGATGGTCAGGCGGCCCTCGACGTGGGCGCCCGGCAGCACCTCATGCATGCGGTTGATCGAGCGCAGGAACGTCGACTTGCCGCAACCGGATGGGCCGATGAGGGCGGTGATCGACTTCGGCTCGACAGTCATGGAGATGTTGTCGATCGCCTTGAACGATCCGTAGTACGACGAGACGTTGTGCGCCTCGATGCGTTTGGCCATGGGGTCACACCTCTTATCGGGACAGCACGTTGCGGCGCGCGAGCAGCTTCGCTGCGACCGTCAGGATGAGCGTGATGGCGACCAGCGTCAACGCCGCCGTCCAGGCGCGGGCCGGGGCGTACTTCGACGCGTCGCCGGCCTGCTGGTAGACGAACAGCGAGAGCGATTGCTGGTTGCCGTTGAACGGGTCGAAGTTGATCGCCGCGGTGCCGCCCGCGACGAGCAGCACTGGCGCGGTCTCGCCGGCAGCGCGGGCAACGGCCAGCATGATGCCGGTGACGATGCCGGGCAGAGCGGTCGGCATGACGATCCGGGTGATCGTCTTCCACTTCGGCACGCCGAGCGCGTAGGCGCCCTCCCGCAGTGGACCGGGTACGAGCCGCAGCATCTCCTCCGAGGATCTCACGATCGTCGGCAGCATCAGCACCGTCAACGCCAGCGCCGCAGCGAAGCCGGAGAACTGCGGCTGCCCGTTGTTGAACCATGGACTGACGACGAGCACCCAGAACGACAGGATGAAAAGGCCGGCCACGATCGACGGGATGCCGGTCATGACGTCCACGAAGAAGCGGACGGTCAGGGCGAATCTCCCCCGGCCGTACTCGACCAGATAGATCGCGCCGAGCACGCCCAGCGGCACGGCCATCAGCGTGGCGAGGCCGACCTGCTCGATCGTGCCGACGATAGCGTGGTAGGCGCCGCCGCCCGGGTCGCGCGCGCCGATGTTGTTCATGGACGTGAGGAAGAAGGTGGCGTCCAGGCGCTCGACACCCTTGGAGATCAGCGTCCAGACGACCGAAGCGAGGGGCAGTACCGCGAGCACGCAGGCCAAGTAGATCAGCGCCCGCCACATCCGGTTGCGGGCGGCGCGGCTGCCTTCGATGCGGGATGCGACCACGAGCAGGCCGATCAGGTACAGGACGAGGGCCACGACGGCCACCAGGACCCAGTTGCCGATGCCGGTGCCCAGCACGATCGCGGCGGCCAAGATGATCGCGACGAGCGCGATGCCGGCGTCGGCCATCCAGTGCATCCTGCTGGTCCGGAGGTGATCCGGGGTCATCATCACCGCTTCGGCCGCGGCGCTCGGCGGCTTGTCTACAACGCTCATGCCGGCATCTCCTTAGGCATGCGCTCGTGGCCCTCGCTTCGCTCGGTGCGCTCGCTCATGCCGCACTGTCCCGGAACTCGCGGCGGCGGTAGATGATCGTCCGCGCCACCATGTTGACCACCAGCGTGATGGCGAAGAGCAGCAGGCCGGACGCGATCAGCGCGCCCCGGCCGGTGGCGTTCGCCTCGCCGAAGGTGTTGGCGATGTTGGCCGCGATGGTGTTACCGCCGTTCTCGATCAGGTTGAACGAGATGGTGAAGGTGATGCCGAGCGTCATCGCCAGCGCGATCGTCTCGCCGAGTGCCCGGCCCAAGCCGAGTATCACGGCGGCGATCACGCCGGGCTTGCCGTACGGGAGCACCGCGGTGCGGACCATCTCCCACTTGGTGGCGCCCAGGGCGAGCGCCGCCTCCTCGTTCATGCCGGGCGTCTGCAGGAAGACCTCCCGGGACAGCGACGTGATGATCGGCAAGATCATGATCGCCAGCACCAGGCTGCCCAGCATGATCGAGCGGCCGAACGGGCCGTCGCCGCCGAACAGCGGGATCCAGCCGAAGTACTGGTTGAGCCACACCGAGAAGTTCTGCACCGGCACGAGGAACACGTCGCGGCCCCAGAGGCCGAAGACGACGCTTGGCACGGCCGCGAGTAGATCGATCGTGAACGCGAGCGGCGTAGCGAGCCGCCGCGGGGCGTAATGCGACAGGAAGAGGGCGATGCCCAGCGCGATGGGCACCGCGACGATGAGCGCGAGGACCGATGTCAGCACGGTGCCGAATGCCAGCGCGGCGACGCCGAAGTGGGGCGGTGTGTCGTTCGGGAACCACTCCGTGGTGGTCAGGAACGGCACCGTGTTGACGCGCAGCGCCGGCACTGCCTTCGAGATCAGGAAGATCGCGATGGCGACGATGATGACCAGCACCATCGCGCCGGCCGCGACGGTGAGACCACGAAAGCCCGACTCCATGGAGAAGCGGGTCTTCCTGGGCAGCGCGCCGCCACCGCCGAGCGGTGTCAGGTCGTCCGGAGGTTTCGGCGAAACGCCGGTGCCGGCGGACCGGGCGTGACGTCCTGTCACACCCGAGCCGCCGGCGTTGGCGTCTGCCGAGCGGGAGGGGTTATCACCCATCGGCTCGCTCGCTGTCGTCTAGAGGGGTAGGGCTGGTTCGTATTAGGAGAGCGTGGCGACGGACGCCGCGACCTTGGTGCGGACCGAGTCCGGCAACGGCGCGTAGCCGAGGTCGGACAGCGCCGACTGGCCGCCGGTGCTCGAGGTGTAGGTCAGGAAGCCCTTGATCGTCGCGGCCTTCGGGCTGCCCTTGCTGCAGGCGATCTCGTAGGTGACGAGGACGATCGGGTACGCGCCCGGCTCGGTGGTGTTGTAGTCGATGGACATCTTGAGGTCGTTGCCGGTACCGACCACCTTGGCGCCCGCGATCGTCTTGCCGGCGCTCTCACCCGTCAGCTCGGTGTACTCGCCCGCGCCGTTCTTGATCTTCGCCATCTTCAGGTCGCTGTTCTGCGCGAACGACAGCTCGACGTACGCGATCGCGCCGGGGGAGCTCTTCACGGCGCTGGCCACGCCGTCCGAGCCCTTGGCGCCGGTGCCCCCCGGAGCCTTCCAGGCCTTTGCGTTGCTGAACGTCCAGTCCTTCTCGGCGGCCTTGCTCAGGTACTTGGTGAAGTTGTCCGTCGTACCCGACTCGTCCGAGCGGTGCACCGTCTGGATCGCGGTCGACGGCAGCTTCGCGCCGCTGTTCTGCGAGGCGATCGCCGGGTCGTTCCACTTGGTGACCTTGCCGGAGAAGATCTTGGCCAGCGTCGAGGCGTCGAGCTGCAGGCCGTCCACGCCGTCCAGGTTGTAGACCACGGCGATGGGGCCGACCACCATCGGCAGGTTGAGCGCCTGGCCGCCGGAGCACTTGGCGTCGGCCTGCGGCTGTTCGGTGTCCTTGAGCGCGGAGTCCGAGCCGGCGAAGTCGGCGGTTCCCGAGATGAAGGCCTGGATGCCGGCGCCGGAGCCGGTGGGTTCGTAGCTGATCTTGGCGTCCGAACACTGGCCCTGGTACGTCTTGATCCACTCGTCCATGGCGTTCTTCTGAGCGCTCGAGCCCTGCGCCGTCAGGCTGCCGCCGGCACAACTGCCGGCAGCGGCGGAGGCGCCCGCGCCACCCGCCGGGGTGTTGTCCGAGCCACACGCGGTGAGCGCGAGCATCGCAGAAAAGGCAATACCGGCCACGTAGCCGGACCGCTGGAGCTTCACGGTTTTCCCTTCGAATGGATTCATCTCCGGGCTCCGTAGTCCCGGCAGCCGGCATCTCACCGGCTCACCCGCAAACTAGGAGCACGAGGTGACCTGCCGGACGGCCCCAAGTGAACGAGGGGTGAACACGTCTATCCGCGCTGGTGGCCGGGGACTAAGGGCAAGTTGTCCGCTACATGAACCGGGGATCCAAGGACCGTAATGTCGGATATATCCGGGTAGGCTTTACTGCCCCGAGACACATCCTTGATCGTCCCGTGACGC
>JBKOWB010000071.1:0-5534 GCA_046724195.1 Actinomycetota bacterium | reverse complement strand
GCCGGCCCGGCCAGGAGGCGGTACTGCTCATCGTCACGCTCGGCGTCCCGATCGCGCTCGGCCTGCTGGTCCTGCTCTGGATGTGGCCGGGCATCGTCGCGGCCGTCTCCGCCGGCGAGATCACCACGGCACTCCTGCTTGTCGCGCCGCCGATCCTCGGGCCGTTGCTGACCGGACCCGTGCCGCCCCGGGCGGCGCGGCTGGCGACGCATTGGCCGGCCGTCGCGGCAGCGGTGGTCGCCCCATTCGTGGTCGGCATCGTCTTCCTGCGCGCGCCGGTGTTGCCGAACAGCGCGGTCGAGGTCGCATCCGGCACCGGACGGCCGCAGGTGGTGCGCGGCCAGCTCATCACGGTCGACGACACCGCCACCACGGTGCTGGAGCGCGACGGACAGGTCACGTTCCTGCCGAACGGCCAGGTTCGATCCAAGACCCTCTGCCCGGAGCCGGTAGGGCCGCCGGACAGCGTCGTGGTGGTCCGCGGGTGGGCCGTGGGCGAGTCCGCGCTGCAGTGGGTCGCACCTACCCGGCGGGTCACCGACGTCGACCCGCGCTGCCTGGGTCGCCCACTGAGCCCGGGTTGACCGGGTTTCGGGTGCCGTTTCTTGCGGCGCGCCGCCCACCGTGTGCAGACAGGTTGGACGTGACCTGGCAGGCTGCACGCCATGACCTTGCACCTGCGGTGGGCGGCCGTCACCGACCAGGGACACGTCCGCAGCAACAATCAGGACGCCTTCTACGCCGGTGACCGGCTTCTCGTCGTCGCCGACGGCATGGGGGGCATGGCGGCCGGCGATGTCGCCAGCCGCCTCGCGGTCGACGCCATGACCTCGCTGGACGTGGCCATCGACAACGAGCACCAGATGGATGCGTTGCACAAGGCGCTCGAGATGGCGAACGGCCGGATCGCCGAGACGGTGGCCGGCGACACCGCGCTGCAGGGCATGGGTACGACACTGACCGCGGTGATCTTCTCCGGCGATCGGGCGGCACTGGCCCATGTCGGCGACTCCCGCGCGTACCTGCTGCGCGACGGACGGCTGAACCAGCTGACCAAGGACGACACGTACGTGCAGATGCTGGTGGACCAGGGGCTGATCCGTCCCGAGGAGGCGGGCAGCCACCCACGACGCGCGGTGGTCACGCAAGCGCTGCAGGGCGAGCCGGTCAGCCCGTCGTACGTCATCGTCGAGCCCGAGCCCGGCGATCGCTGGCTGCTGTGCAGCGACGGGCTCACCACGGTCGTGCCCGCAGACGCCATCCAGGCGGAGATGCTCGCCCAGCCGGATCCGAAGGCGTGCGCGGAACGGCTCCTCGACCTTGCGCTGCAGGGCGGGGGGCCCGACAACATCACGGTGATCGTCGCCGATCTGGTGAGCGACGATTGAGGGTTACGGGCCAGTAGGGTCCGCGGATTTTCGGCCTGGGGCGCGGGCTGCGGTACGTTACTCCGGTCGCGGGAGGCGAGCCGCGGCTCGGCGGCGGGGTGGTGATGACTACGGCACGGCTCCTCACGGTGCGGCTGCCGGTCACGCTCGCCCTCGTCGCCGCCGTCGTGGCGGTCGGCGAGCTGGCGGTGCCGCCTGGCATCGGCCAGCGCATGTACCACGACGCGGCCCAGCTCATCGCCGGAGCGGTCGCCGTGGCCATCTGTGTCGCGCCCGGACGTGGCCGAGCCGCCCGCTGGTGGCTGGGGCCGCTGCTGATCGGGCTTATCGGCTGGACGCTGATCCGCCTGTGGTGGCTCGTTCAGGATGTGGTGGACGCGGGGCGCCCGCCCGGCGCGTCGGTCGCCGACGTAGGCTTTCTGGTTTTGCCGCTCGGCGTGCTGCTGGCGCTGCTCGCCGCCGCGGCCGCGCTGCCGCGGCCGGCACCCACATCCAGCCGCCGGGACCGGATCGTGCTGGTCATCGACAGCGTGCTGATCACCGGGTCGCTGCTCGCGCTGGCCTGGTCCTTGGTGCCCGATCGGGTGTTCCGGCAGGCGGGGGAGAGTCTCCTCGTCGTGGACCTAGCCGCCGCTTACGTGATCGCGGATCTGACCCTCGCGACCATGGTGGCGCTGCTGCTGACGACGCGGCCGGCCTCGCGGGCCGGGCGGGTGCCGCTGCGGCTGCTGGGTCTGGGCCTGGTCGCGCTCGGGGTCTCCGACACAGTACGCGTGCTGCGCCTCCCGGACGGCGTGATGTCGCCGCTGGAGTCCGCCGGGTATTTGCTCGGTCCGCTGTTGATCGCGTTCGCAGCGCTGATTCCGCCCGGCCGCGCCGACGAGCCGGGAACGGTCCGCGCCGAACCCGAATGGGTGCACTTGCTGCTGCCGTACGTACCGGTCGTCGCCACCGGCGTGATCATCGCGGTGCGCACCGGGACCGGCGAGCAGCTGACGCCCTACGAGGCGTACCTGGGATGGCTCGGGCTCGGGCTGGTCGTGGCGCGGCAGATGTTCACCATCGTCGACAACACCATGCTGCTGGCCCGGGTGTCCGAAGGGCGGCAGCGCTTACATCACCAGGCGTACCACGACCCGCTTACCGGCCTGGCCAACCGGGCGCTGTTCCACGAACGTCTGGTCCTCGCGCTGGACGGTCACCGATACGGCGGCCGGCCGATCGCACTGCTCTTCGCGGACCTCGACGACTTCAAGCTCATCAACGACAGCTTCGGTCACGCCATGGGCGACCGGCTGTTGCGGGCGATCGGCGACCGGCTGCGTCGCTGCGTGCCCACCGCGGGCCTGGTCGCCCGGCTCGGCGGCGACGAGTTCGCCGTGCTGCTCGAGCACCATCCCGCCGAAGCCGAGCCGATCGGCCATCGCATCCTGGCCGCGCTGCGCGACCCGTTCGTCATCGACGGCCACACCATCGGCGTCGGCGCCAGCATCGGCCTGGTGGTGGCCGAGCCGGCCGAGCCCGCACTGTCGGCGGACACGCTGCTGCGCCGCGCCGACGCCGCCATGTACGTCAGCAAGCGGCGCGGCAAGGGAAACCTGTCCCGCTATGCCCGCCACTCCGACGGCGGCGCGCGCGCCGACCTGCCGCACCTGCTGGCCCGCGCGCTCACGGGTGCACCCGCCGCGGCCGGCTTCGAGGTCTTCTACCAGCCGATCGTGCGCTTTGCCGACGGCGTCACGGTCGCGGTCGAGGCGCTGGCCCGCTGGACCGATCCGGCCGTCGGCCCGGTCGACCCGGACGTCTTCGTCACGGTCGCGGAGCGCACCGGCCTGGTCGCCGCGATCGACGACTTCGTCCTGGACCGGGCCTGCGCGGACGCGGCGCTGCTCGCCGACACCTACGGGCGCCCGATCGACGTGCATGTGAACGTCTCCGCGGCCCGGCTCGGCCAGTACGGTCTCGAGGAGGCCGTCATCCGGGCGCTCGAGCGCCACTCCGTACGCCCGTCCCGGCTCGTCGTCGAGATCACCGAGACCCGCCGGATCCCCGATCTGCGGGATGCGGCCGAGGTCGCGGCCCGCCTGCGGGCGTTCGGCGTGCGGATCGCTCTGGACGACTTCGGCAGCGGCTACAACGCGTTGGCGCAGCTGCACTCGTTACCGGTCGACATCGTCAAGCTCGACTCGACGCTGACCGACGTGGACGTGGCGCCCGAGCGAGCGGGTGCGCTGTGCCGGTCCGTGCTGGCCATCTGCGCCGACCTTGACATCGCGGTGGTCGCCGAGGGCATCGAGACGCCGGCACGGGCACGTGCGCTGGCGATGCTGGGTTGCCCGTTGGGGCAGGGCTATCTGTACGGCCAGCCGCGGCCGGTCCATCGCCTCACGCCGTACGTGATTCCGGCCCCGCCGCAACACCCCAACCAGCGAGCGCAGCTCGCCGGCCGCAGCTTCCGTACCAACGAACTCACCTAGCGGGCGCGGGGGTTCGTGCGGCGCGTCGGTTCGGCGGTCGTCGGATCCTCCGGCCAGGGGTGGCGTGGGTAGCGGCCGCGCAGCTCCGCGCGTACCTGCGGATAGCCGTTCGCCCAGAACGAGGCCAGGTCCCGGGTCACCGCGACCGGGCGGCCAGCAGGCGAGAGCAGATGCAGCAGCACCGGCACCCGTCCGTCGGCCAGACGCGGCGTGTCCCGCCAGCCGAATGCCTCCTGGACCTTCACGGGCAGCACCGGCGCGTCCGGATCCGTGTAGTCCACCCGGATCCGCGAGCCGCTCGGGACCGGGAGGCGCTCCGGCGCGACCTGATCGAGGCGACCCGCCACCGACCATGGCAGGAGCCGGCGCAGTCCCGCCGCTACGTCGAACTTCGCGAGGTCGGCACGCCGCCGGGCCGTGCTCAGATCGAGCCACTGATCGGCGGCCTCCACCAGTACGGCGTCGTCCATGGCCGGCCACGGATTGCCGAGCGCCGCTCGCGCGAACGCCAGGCGCTGCCGCAGCTCGGTCGCCGGCCGCGTCCAGGTCAGCAGGCCCAGCCCTTCCCGGCGCAGGCCGTCCAGCAGCGCCTCGCGCACGAGCGCCGGATCGGGGCGGTCGAGCCGCCAGGAAGCCAGCGTGATCGCACCGAGCCGTTCGACCGTGCGGGCCACCACATCGCCGTCCACCCAGGCGACCTCAGTGACCGACTCGAGCAGCGTAGCCGCGGCCTGGGACGCGGTGGTCTCGTCGAGCGGCGCGGCGCGACGGATGCGGGCGGTCCGTGCGCCGGGCGCCCGGTCCGCCACCGCGACGGCCAACCAGGACGTTCCGGCCAGGCCGCTGCCCGGTGCCAGCTCCGCGGCGGTCCCGCCCGCCATGAGGTACGCGTTCCCGCCGACCTCGCGCGCCTTGGCGACCCGCTCGGGGTATGCCAGCCCGACGATCAGCCCCGCCGCCAGGTCATCCGGCAACTGATCCACGCCGCTTCTGCCCATCGTGGTCGATCGCAACCGGCCGCCTGCGCCCTGGGCGGCGTCCTCGGAAGCAGCGGCTGCGGCCGGGTCGGCGGCCGGTTCGCGGTCTGTCGCGGTCGGGGTGTCGGCGGGAACGCGGCTCACCGCCGCGGTGAGGCGACGTACCTCGGCGCGCCAGGCTCCGTCCTTGTCGTAGCGGGCTCTGCGCCACGCCGCGACGATGTCGTCGCCTCGGGCGGGGTCCTCGTCGAGAAGCGCGACGATCTCCGCGGCCCGGCGCGCACCGACGACGTCCACGCCGTCCAGCAGTGCCCGGGCCAGCCGCGGGTGCAGGCCGGCGCTGGCAAGGGCACGGCCGCGCGGGGTCACCCGGCCGCGATGGTCGGTCGCGCCCAGGTCCCGCAGCGTGGCCGTCGCCGTCTGCATCGCGCCGGGCGGTGGCGGATCCGGCAGGCTCAGCCCGGCGCCGTCCGGGTGGCCCCATAACGCCAGGTCGAGAGCGAAGCCGGTCAGGTCCGCAACCGCGATCTCCGGCTCGGGCTGCGCGGCGAGGCGCTCGTGCTGGGCGGCGGACCAGCACCGGTAGACGCGGCCCGGTGCCTCGCGGCCGGCTCGCCCGGCGCGCTGCCGGGCGGTGGCCCGGGAGACCGGGACCGTGACCAGGGCGCCGAGGCCGCGGGCATGGTCCATCC
>JBKOWB010000073.1:0-5657 GCA_046724195.1 Actinomycetota bacterium | reverse complement strand
GCGTGACTGCCCATCGTCGGCGGTGGCGGATCTCCCGGATCCGGCGCCGTCCGTCATCCCTCGGGACCCACCCCCACCTCCCAGAGGAGCGCAATGACCATCCCCATCTCCAGATCCCTGCTCCACCGCAAGAGGACGGTTGCCTACTTCGCCGGTGGCCTGCTGATTCCGGCCGCCGTGCTGGCCTACGGGCTGCTGCCGGCAAGCGCCGCGACCGCCGGACCGATCATCGGCATCGGCGGCAAGTGCATCGATGTCGCCGGCGCATCGACCGCCAACGGCACCGCCGTGCAGCTCTACGACTGCAATGGCACCGCCGCCCAGAGGTGGACCGTCGGTAACGACGACGACAATACGGTCCGCGCACTCGGAAAGTGCCTGGACGTGACCGCGGCCGCGACCGCGAACGGAGCGAAAATCCAGCTCTATGACTGCAATGCGACGGGCGCGCAGAAGTGGACCGTGTCCAGCGGCGCCCTGGTCAACACCGGCTCCGGCAAGTGCCTGGACGCCACCGGCCGCAGCTCGGCCAACGGCACCCGGCTGCAGATCTGGACCTGTGGCGGCGGGTCCAACCAGCAATGGACGCTGCCCGGCGGCACCCCGACCCCGACGACCAGGCCGCCCACGACGCCACCGGGCAGCGGCGTGAACCTCGACAATCCGGCGAAGAAGGAGGTCGCCATGCAGCTGGTCTCGGCGGCCGAGAACTCGTCGCTGGACTGGCGGGCCCAGTTCGCGTACATCGAGGACATCGGCGACGGGCGCGGTTACACGGCCGGCATCATCGGGTTCTGCTCCGGTACGGGCGACATGCTCGAGCTCGTCGAGGCGTACACGCACACCAAACCGGGCAACGTGCTGGCCAAGTACCTGCCGGCGCTGCGTGCCGTGAACAACTCGGACTCGCACGCCGGCCTCGACCCGAACTTCCCCGGGGACTGGAAGAGGGCCGCGGCCGACCCGGTGTTCCAGGCCGCGCAGGAGTCCGAGCGCGACCGCGTGTACTTCAACCCATCGGTGGCCGACGGCAAGGCCGACGGCGTCCGGGCGCTCGGCCAGTTCGCCTACTACGACGCGGCCGTCATGCACGGCTACGAGGGCATGCGGTCCATCCGGAGCCGGGCGCTGCGCAAGGCGAAGCCGCCGGCGCAAGGCGGCAACGAGACCACGTGGCTGAACGCGTTCCTCGACGAGCGGGTGATCGAGATGAAGAAGGAGGAGGCGCATTCGGACACGTCCCGGGTGGACACCGCTCAGCGGGTCTTCCTGAACAACGGCAACTTCGACCTGAACACGCCGCTGCACTTCGCGGTCTACGGCGAAGACTTCACCATCAACTGAACATGATTCTCAGGGGTGATCGGGGAGCCGGCCGATGGCCGGCTCCCCGTTCCCGCTGGCGACGTATGGCGGTACGCGCCGCGCATATCGCTCCACGAAGAAGCCCCGCCACCGGCTGCCGTCGCTCTGGCTCACCGCGCGATCGGCCCGCACGTACCTGGTGGTGAACTCCAGAACGTCCTCGCGGCGGCCGTACCGGTTGTCCCAGATGAAGATCCGGGTCTTCGTGGCGTCCTGCTCATATCCGTAGGCCACGACCTGGTGGTCGTGGGAGAGGCCGCCGACGTTGCGCGACTGGGTCAGCCCGAGTGGCTGCGGCTGGCCCTGCTCGAGCAGCGACCTCAGCTTGGGGAACTCCTGTTCCCGGACCATCCGGGAGACCCCGATCCCGCCGAGCGGGGTCCGGTGGTCTGGGGTGTGCATGAAGAGGACGAACTTCGCCCAGTTGTCCAGCATGCTGGTGTGCAGCCGCTTGTAGATGTAGTCGGCGAGCGGATCGCCGTCCGGCGGCAGCGTCGCGGTCTCCGGCACCGGGATCCGGGCATACCAGTGGTCCAATGCCGCGAACGCCATACCACCGCATCGGCCCTGCGTCTCGGCGATCGGGATTCCCGCGAACGAGATCTTGTTGACGAAGGAGTTCCGGAACGCGAACGCGTCCCGGGCCGGATCGAACGACACCCGCATGGATCGATCGTCCGCTTGTGACCAGCGGATGTCTGTCGTTGATCCGGCCAGTGCCGACCGGAAAAGCGTCAGCGGTTCCAGGTCCAGGCGTACCCGCTGTCCTCGACGGACAGTCCCGCGTCGCACAGCTCAAGGGGGCGGAACGTGTCGATCATGACGGCGAGCTCGTCGAAGAACTCGGCGCCGATCGCGCGTTCGACCGAGCCGGGCTGCGGTCCGTGGGTGAAACCGGACGGGTGTAGCGAGATCGAGCCCAGCTCGATGCCGGAACCGCGGCGGGCCTCGTAGTTCCCACCGGTGTAGAACATCATCTCGTCGGAGTCGACGTTGTGGTGGTTGTACGGCACCGGGATGGCCAGTGGGTGGTAGTCGACCTTGCGTGGCACGAACGAGCACACCACGAAGTTCGGCCCCTCGAACGTCTGGTGCACCGGCGGCGGCTGATGTACGCGCCCGGTGATCGGCTCGAAGTCGTGGATCGAGAACGCCCACGGGTACAGGCAGCCGTCCCACCCCACGACGTCGAACGGGTGCCGCGCGTACACGTACCGGGTCCAGCCGGCGCGGTGCTTCACGTAGACCTCTACGTCCGTACCGTCGATCTGGATCGGCTCCGCGGGGCCGCGGAGGTCACGCTCGCAGTACGGAGAGTGCTCCAGGAACTGGCCGCGCACGGACAGGTACCGCTTCGGTGGGCCGATGTGTCCAGTGGCCTCGATCGTGAGCATGCGGACCGGGCCGTCCGGCACGATCCGGTGCACGACGGAGGTCGGGATGATGACATAGTCGCCTGCGCCCACGCGCAGTTCCCCGAACGTGGTCTCGACCGTGGCCGTGCCCGCCTCCAGATATAGGCATTCGTCACCGACCGCGTCGCGATAGAGCGGCGACGGCCGGTCCGCGACCACGTAGCCGATCCGGACGTCGCCGTTGGCCAGCAGCGAGCGGCGGCCCAGGACCGCGTCCGCCGGGCCCGCGTCCAGCTTGTGGGTACGCAGGTGCCGCGGCTTCAGCGGCAGGTTGGGTGTCTGGGTGATCGCGGGCCGCTCATAGACCTCGGCCGATGCGATGGCCGTCGGCGGATGGCGGTGGTAGAGCAGGGACGAGTCCGACGAGAAGCCCTCCTGACCCATCAGCTCTTCCGAGTAGAGCCCCCCGTCCGGGCGGCGGAATTGGGTGTGCCGCTTGTGTGGCACCTCGCCGACGCTGCGGTAGTACGGCACCGTTGCCTCCCACCTGGCTCATACCGACAGCAACTTTACCGGCGCCTGGTCCTTCGGACGGCGCGGAGAACCAGAGGCGCCTTCGGCGCTGAAGAAAACGGACGCGGTTGTCCGCTTCTCGAAGCGTCCATTAGGTTCAGTATTCGTGTCAACGCTGGTGCCGCCGCTGTTCGCCGGGCTCGTCGACGACGCGTCTGTGCTGGCTCCGAGCATCACCGTTGTCGCCGAGGCTCTGGCCGTGCATGCCCAGCACAAGAGCGCTTGGTACCGCGATCTGGTCGGGTCGTTCCTGCTGCCGTCGTCGCTTGTCGATCTTGATTCTCCGCCGGCCGGACTGGCTGTCGGCGTCGTCAACGACGCTGCCGTCGGCAGCCTGCCCGCGGCCGTGGCCAAGCTTCGCGCGTCCGGGGCCGTCGTGCGCCACGTCGAGGCGGCGGTCGCGCGCCGCGGCGAGGACCCGCAGCCGGGTTTGGCCGCCTTGCGCCGGCTCGCCGCGGATCACCAGGACCTTGACGTGTACGCCGAGATCCCGCTCAGCTGGGGCCTGCTCGCCGCGCTGGACACGGTCGCCCACGCTCGCGGCGATGGGCTGCGGATCGCGCCCAAGTTCCGGGTCGGCGGGCTCGCCGCCGAGCTGTTCCCCACCCCGGTCGAGCTGGCCGCCGTGGTCTGCGCCTGCCGGGACCGGAACCTGCCGTTCAAGCTGGCGGCCGGGCTGCGGCATGCGCTGCGGCACACCGACCCGGAGACCGGCTTCACCCATCACGGCTTCCTGAACGTGCTGGTCGCGGCGATCTACGCGGTGGACGGCGGCGAGGTGGCCGAGGTTGCCGAGGCCCTGGCCGCGACGCATCCCGTGCCGTTGGTCGAGCCGGCCAGAGCCCGGCGCGACGGGCCGCGGCCGCTCTGGATCGGCTTCGGTGCGGCGGACGTGATGGATCCCCTGACCGAGCTGATCCGCCTCGGCCTCATCAACGGTGGCTTCGAGTGAGCTCCCGCTATGGGATCGACAATCTGCCCTACGGCGTCTTCAGCGCCGCGGACGGGGTGCGCCGGATCGGCGTACGGCTCGGCGACGACGTGCTGGACCTGTCCCGGGCCGAGGCCGCCGATCTGATCTTGGCTGGCGGGGCGCTGCGGCAGCCCACGTTGAACGTGTTCATGGGTCTCGGGCGGCCGCAATGGTCGGCGGTCCGCGCCCGGATCGTCGAGTTGATCACCTCGGACCAGCTCGCGTCGCTACGCGTCCCGCTCGCGGAGGTCGAGCTGCACCTGCCGTTCGAGGTGGCCGACTACGTCGACTTCTACTCGTCCGAGCACCACGCCGCAAACGCCAGCCGGATCCTGCGCCCGGACCGTCCTGGGCTGCCGCCGCACTGGCGGCACCTCCCGATGGGCTACCACGGCCGGGCGGGCACGGTCGTGGTATCGGGTACGCCCATCGCCCGGCCGTCGGGGCAGCTCGGCGACGGCGTCTTCGGCCCGACGCAGCGGCTCGACATCGAGGCCGAGGTCGGCTTCGTGGTGGGCGTGCCGGGGTCCCGGATCCGGACGGACGAGTTCGCCCAGCACGTCTTCGGTGTGGTGCTGGTCAACGACTGGTCCGCGCGGGACATCCAGGCCTGGGAGTACCAACCGCTGGGCCCGTTCCTCGGCAAGTCGTTCGCCACGTCGATCTCGCCGTGGGTCGTGCCGCTGGAGGCCTTTGCGTTGGTGCCGCCGCCGGCGCAGCAGCCGGTGCCGCTCGACTACCTTCGGCCGGCGGGCTTCGCCCTGGACATCTCCCTCGCCGTCGACTGGAACGACACCCGGGTTTCGACGCCGCCGTTCGCGCAGATGTACTGGACCCCGGCGCAGCAGCTCGCACACCTGACGGTCAACGGCGCCTCGGTGCGCACCGGCGATCTGTTCGCCTCCGGCACGGTGTCCGGCCCGGCCCGCGACCAGGTCGGATCGTTCCTCGAGCTGACCACGGGCGGCGCCGAGCCGGTCAAGCTCGCCGACGGGTCCACCCGCGGCTACCTCGCCGACGGCGACACGGTGACGATCAGTGCCACCGCGGCGGGCGCGTCCGGCGCGCCGATCGGCCTGGGCTCGGTGACCGGAACCGTGGTCGCCTAGTTACTGTTCGAGAACCGCAATGCCCCGTACGGTGTACGCGGGAGGTCACGCTATGTCGACGGTCGCGGTCACACGTTTGATCGAAGCGCCGGTTGCCGAGGTGTGGCGCGTGTTCACCGACCTACCGAGCCGCTGCACCTGGCTGTCGACCGTGACGCGCGTCGAGATGCTGACTCCGGGCCCGTTCGGCGCCGGGACGGTGTGGCGCGAGACCCGCACGATGGCCGACGGCGCGGAGATCACCGAGGAGTTCCGGGTACGCGAGTGCGCCATCCCGGAGCG
>JBKOWB010000275.1:0-8896 GCA_046724195.1 Actinomycetota bacterium | reverse complement strand
CGCCGAGCCGGCGTTGCGGCCGGTGCGGCATCTCAGCGGGTCTAGGGCGCGAGCCGCCGAGCGCAGCGAGGCCAGCCAGCCCGCAAGCGCCGCCGGTGAGATGTCGTGCCGGACGCGGCGGCTGCGGGGTTTGCAGTCGTTGCGGCCGGTGCGGCATCTCAGCGGGTCTAAGGCGCGAGCCGCCGAGCGCAGCGAGGCCAGCAGACTCAGCGGCCAGGCCGGCCACCACGAGGCCGACCATGACGGCGTCGTTGTGGCCGCCGGAGATCAGGTGGACGGCGACCAGCGGGCAGGCCAGCGCCAGCCACACCGCCCGGCTCAGCGGGACGCCGGCACGCCGGGCCAGCACCGGAAGGCACGCCGCGGTCAGGGTCACGCCCAGCAACGAGACGATTCGGAGCGCCGCGATCGTGCCGCCGAGCGTCCCGCCCAGCTTCGCGGCCGCCGCGGCCAGCACCACGAACACCGGGCCGTACGGGGCCGCCGAGTCGAGCCAGGTCGGAGCCACGGCGTCCCGCCACGGGCAACCCAGCGCGTCGACGCCGCCGGAGTAAGGGTCCAGGCCCGCCGATTGCTGCCAGCCCTGACACGCATAGGAATAGATGTCGTAACTGCCCAGCGGGAGCAGCGGCAGCAGCGGAACCACCCACAGGGCCGCGGTCACGTAGGCCCAGCGGGCCGACGGGATCGCAGTGCGGCCGCACCACCACGCGGCGATCATCCCGGCGGTGCCGAGAAGCCAGCAGACCGGCGCGAGCACGCCGCTCTCGCCGGCGAAGATCGTGCGGGGCGTCATGGTCGGATGCCACGGCCAACCGGCGCCGCTGCGGTACGCGGCCACCGCCAGCAGCAGGCTCCCTGCCAGCCCGCCGTAACGGACGAGAGCAGGGCGGGGCATGGCGGCCACCCTACCGTGACGCACGGCTACCACCGGACGGCCCGGTAGGGTCGGCAACGTGTGGGCTCGGCGCCGGCTGGAGTGGGTCACCGCCGTGTTCGCGGCGGCGCTCGGTGCCGCGTACCTCCTGATGCCCCGGATGGGCTCGGACCTGTCCGCCCAGTTCGCCCGCGCGGGATTCTTCGCCGACCACGGCTACACGCCGATCGACCTGCGCTGGTACGCCGGGGTCGACCAGCTCGGATACAGCCTGCTGTCGCAGCCGGTGATGGCGACGCTCGGGGTTCGGCTCACGGGCGCGGTCGCGCTGGTCGGCACCGCGGTGGCCCTCGCCGCGCTGCTCCGCCGTACCGACGCGCCCCGCCCCCTGCTGGGCGCGTTGATCGGTGTGGTCTGCATCGCCGGCAACCTGGTCTCCGGTCGCGTCACGTACGCCCTGGGCGTGCTGTTCGCGGTGACGGCGCTGCTGGCACTCACGTACCCGAAGCTGCGCTGGGCCGCGGTGATCGCCGCGCTGCTGGCGTCCGCGACCAGCCCGGTCGCCGGGTTGTTCCTCGGCCTGGCCGGCGTCGCGCTGCTGGCGTCGGGCCGCTGGGTCGGCGGCCTGCTGGTCGCGGTCCCGGCGGCGATCCCGCTGGCGTTGACGGCGGCCCTGTTCGGCGACGGCGGCTGGATGAACATCAGCCGCACCGACGCCGTGCGCGCGATCGTGACCAGCCTCGTGGTGGCGGTGCTGGTACCGCGCCGGCCGGTCCGGATCGGCGCCCTGCTGTCGGCGGCGGGGGTGCTGGCCGCGTCGCTGATCCACACCCCGGTCGGCCTGAACGCCACCCGGCTGGCGACGATGTTCGCGCTGCCGCTGCTGGCCGCCTACGCCGAGCTGCCGGCGTGGCGACGACGGCAGGAGTCGCCCCGGGACCCTCGGCTCGCCCGTCTGCCGGTGGGCGCGCTGGCGCTCGCGCTGCTGCTCGTCGCGGTGTGCTGGTGGCAGCCGCCGGTCGTGGTCTCCGACGTACGCGACATCGGCAACCCGACCGCCGAGCCGGCCTACTTCGCTCCGCTGCGCGCCCGCCTCCGGCAGGAGACCCTGACCGGGCGTGTGGAGATCCCGCCGACGCGCGACTACTGGGAGTCCACATCTCTCGGCGACATCCCGCTGGCCCGCGGGTGGCTGCGGCAGGCAGACATCGACCGCAACCCGATCTTCTTCGCCACGGTTCCCGGTGCGTCCGGCACGGGCGTGGCGCTGACCGCGGACAGCTACCGCTCCTGGCTCGCGGACAAGGCCGTCCAGTACGTGGCCGTTCCCGACGCCGAACTCTCCTGGGCCGGTCGCGGCGAGGCCGATCTGATCGCGACGGGATTGCCCTACCTGACCCTGATCTGGTCGGACACCCACTGGCGCCTGTACGCGGTCGCGGACGCGCAGCCCATCGTCGCCCCGCCCGCGAGTCTGGTTTCGCAGTCGGCAACGTCGGTTACGTTCGACGCCCCGGCGGGCGCGGATGTGACGCTCCGCGTCCGCCACTACGACTGGCTGACGGTCGACAACAACGCGGTCGTGGCCGCCAGCGGCGCGTGGACCCTGGTCCGCGTACGTACCGCGGGCCGCTACACGGTGACCAGCTAGGAGTCGAGGACGCGCTCCATGGCCGCCCGGGATCGACGGGTGATCCGAAGGTAGGTGTCGACGAACTCGCCCGGATCGCCGCCGCCCAGCAACTGCACCGCGCCGGCCAGCTCGACGCCGTGCCGCGGCAGCTGGTCGGTCGGCCGGCCCCGGACCAGCGTCAACGCGTTGCGGACGCGCGCGGCCAGCGTCCACCCCGCGGCCATCGCGGCCGCGTCGGCGTCCTCGATCAGGCCGGCGGCGCATTCGGCGGACAGGGCCTCGAGGGTACGGGTCAAGCGGAGTTCCGGCAGCGCGTACGCGTGCTGGAGCTGGAGCAGCTGCACCGCCCACTCGACGTCGGCCAAGCCGCCGCGTCCCAGCTTCGTGTGCGTGTTCGGGTCGGCGCCGCGGGGCAGGCGCTCGCGTTCGACCCGGGCCTTGATACGGCGGATCTCCACCACCTGCTCGCGGCTGAGCCCGCCCCGCGGGTAGCGCATGCCGTCCGCGAGTTCCTCGAACTGCAGGCCCAGGTCGCGATCGCCGCAGACGAACCGGGCGCGCAGCAGAGCCTGCGACTCCCACACCCTGGACCAGCGGGCGTAGTACTGGGCGTACGCGTTGAGGCTGCGCACCAGCGGACCCTGCCGGCCCTCGGGGCGCAGGTCGGCGTCGAGGCCGAGCGCGGGGTCGGGGGCGGGGGCGCCGAGCCTGCGGCGCATCTCCTCCGCGATGGCGTGCGCGGCCGCCGTGACGTCGTTGTCCGCCATGCCCTCGGGAGGCGTGTAGACGAAGAGCACGTCGGCGTCCGAGGGATAGCTCATCTCGTAGCCGCCCAGGCGGCCCATGCCGATGACCGCGAAGCGCATCCCCGCAGGGCACGGGTGGACGCGCTGGGCCACCCGCAGCGCGGCGTTCAGCGTGGCGTCGGTGACGTCGGAGAGCGCGATGCCGACCGCGTCGACGTCCAGCGGGCGGGCCGGCGCGAGATCGCCGGCCCGGCTGAGGACGTCGGCGCAGGCCAGCCGGAAGAGTTCGCGGCGGCGCAGCGCCCGCAGCGCCGTGATCGCCGTGTCCGGGTCGGCGTGCCGGTCGGCGACGGCCGCGAAACCGTCGATGAGCGTCTCCCGGGGGCGGGGCTGCAGCTCCGCGTCGTCGGCCAGCAGGCGCAGCGCCTCCGGATCCCGGATGAGCAGATCGGTGGCATACCGGGAGAGGCTGAGCACGCGGGCGAGCCGGCGGGCGACCGGGCCGCCGTCGCGTAGCAGGCGCAGGTACCAAGGAGTGCTGCCCAGTTTGTCGGACACGTGCCGGTAGTTGAGGAGGCCGCGGTCTGGCTCGGGCGCGTCGGCGAACTCCGACAACAGCATCGGCAGCAGCGTGCGCTGGATCGCCGCGGTACGGGTCACGCCGCCGGTCAGTGCCTGCAGGTGGCGCAGCGCGTTGGCCGGATCGGCGAAGCCCAGGATCTCCAGGCGCCGGCCGGCGGACTCGGGCGTCATCCGCAGCGCCTCGGCGGGCACCCGCGCCACCGCCTCGAGCAACGGCTGGTAGAGCAGCTTGACATGCAGGCGGCGGACCTGCGCGGCGTGCGCGACCCAGTCCGATCGGAACGCCTCGACCGCGTCCCGACCTGGCAACGCGGTGTAGCCCAGCGCCCCCGCGAGCCAGCGCAGCCCCTGCGGGTCGTCCGGCACGGTGTGCGTACGCCGCAGATGCTGCAGTTGCAGCCGGTGCTCGACACCGCGCAGGAAGCGGTACCCGCGCAGCAGAGTCTCGCCGTCCTGGCGGCCGACGTAGCCACCGGCGACCAGCGCGCGTAGCGCCGGCAGCGTGCCGGGCTGGCGCAGCGTCTCGTCGATCCGGCCGTGCACGAGCTGCAACAGCTGGACCGCGAACTCGATGTCGCGCAGGCCACCCGGCCCGCGCTTGATCTCACGGTCCACTTTGTCCGCGGGTACGTTGTCGATGATCTTCCGGCGCATGTCGCGGACGTCCTCGACCGCTTCCGGCCGCTCGGCGGCATGCCAGAGCAGCGGCGCCAGGTCGTCGATCCATTCGCGCGCCAACTCGAGATCGCCGGCCGCGGGCCGGGCCTTCAGCAGCGCCTGGAACTCCCAGGTCCGCGCCCACCGCCGGTAGTACGCCTGGTGGCTGGCCAACGTGCGGACCAGCGGACCGCGGCTCCCCTCGGGCCGCAGCGCGGCGTCGACCGGCCAGGCGACCTGCCCGCAGATATCGATGATGCGCGCGGCCACCGTCGTGCCCGCGCTCAGGTCCTCGTCGCCGGCCGCCACGAAGATGACGTCCACATCGGAGACGTAGTTGAGTTCGTTGCCGCCGGACTTGCCCATGGCGACCACCGCCAGGCGCGGCTCGGGCGTGCCGTCGGGCAGGCCGGCGACGGCGATCGCGTACGCCGCGGCCAGCGTCTCGTCGGCCAGGCGGGACAGCGCGGCCATGGTCGGCTCGAGACCGCGGCCGCCGGTCAGGTCCGCGGTCGCGATCCGCAGGAGCGCGATCCGGTACGCGGTCCGCAGCGCCGGGACGGTCGGCGGCCCATCCCCTGTGGCGTCTCCAAACTCCAGGCGGCCCTCGGCCTCGGGCGCGAGCCCGGTCTTTTCGGTGGCCAGCACGCGCCACTGGTCGGGGTTGGCCACGAGATGGTCGCCGAGGGCCGACGACGCGCCGAGCACCGCGATAAGGCGGCGGCGGAGGCCGGTGTCGCTGGACAGGGCTTCCATGATGGCGTTGGTGGCGGCGTTCTGCTCGATGCCGTCGGAAGGCCCGGTGACCGGTCCGCCGTTGCCGCGTACGGCGGCCCGGCCCGCGGACTCGATCAGGCGGTGCAGCTGGCGCAAGGCCAGGCTCGGGTCGGCGGCCCGGGACAGCGAGTGGATCAGCTCGGCCGCGTCCGTGTCGACCGGCTCCTGCGTCTCGCCGTCCCACAGTCGCAGACCGTCCGGGCCAAGCAGATCGGCGGCGCGCGACCCGGTGTCGGCGAAGCCGAACCGGGCGAGGCGGCTGGGCCTGGTCATTGGCCCAGCAGCGGCAGGGTGCGGCCGGGGCCCGGGTTCGGGATGTCGGCGTCCGGCAGGGCGCCGAGTGCCAGCGCGGCGAACCGGGCCGCGAACGGCTGCCACGCCTCCTCGACATCGGCCAGGACGCCCGCGGTCGCGGCCACGACCGCCTCCGCGTCGTAGCCGAGCTCGTCCAGCGTCGCCACGTCCGTACGGGCCCAGTCCTCGATCATCGCGACGTCGCACTCGATGTGGAACTGCAGCCCCCAGGCCCGGTCGCCGAGCCGGAACGCCTGGTTCTGGTACCGGCTCGACGCGGCGAGCAGCACCGCCCCGATTGGCAGCTCCGTGATCTCGTCGCGGTGCCACTGCACCACGTCCGGCAGCAGCGGCACGAACTTGAACAGCGGGTCGGTGTCGGCGGCGTCGCGCCGCCCGACCAGGCCGGGGCCGATCTCGGGCCCGGCGGTGCCGCGTTCGACGAGCCCGCCGTGCGCGACCGCCAGCAACTGCCCGCCCAGACAGATGCCGAGCGTCGGTACGTGATTGCGCACGGCCTTGCGCAGCAGCCCCTCGACGGCCGGGAACCACGGAGCGCCCGGCTCGCCGGCGGCGTTCGGGTAGGCGCTCTGGTCGCCACCCAGCACGACGAGCGCCAGATAGCCGTCGAGTGTCTCGGGCAGTTCGTCGCCGACGTGCGGCCGCACGACAGTCAGCTCCAGCCCGGCCTCGGTGAGCCACTCCCCGAGCCGGCGGAGGTCGTCGGACGGGTCGTTCTCGATGACAAGCGTGGTCCCCACGCCTTCGAGGCTAACGGGTCTTCGGCGGGAAACACCGACAGGACGGTGTCGCCCTGACCAGAGAAGGTGGTCACTGCCGGCAGGCTGCCGGCGCACATCGAGTCGGCCGGCGCCGCCGGCCGCATCACAGAGGGGACGGCGACATGTCAGCAGTCAACGGAATCGGCTGGTTCGAGATCGGCACCGACCAACCGGCAGCCGCCGAGCGGTTCTACGGCCAGGTGTTCGGCTGGACGTTCGCGGATGACGACGATTCAACCAGCGCGGACGGCACGGCGTACCGGGTCGCCACCACCCCGGACGCTGACGGCCTGCGCGGCGGCCTGTTTTCGACCGGCGGCACCGTACCGAACTACGCGATCTTCATGATGCAGGTCGCCGACACGGGCGAGACCTGCCGCCAGGCCGAGGCCGCGGGTGGCAAGGTGCTGGCGGCGCCGCAGACCGAGCCGGGGGGCCTGACGTTCGCCCACCTGCTCGACCCGTCCGGCAACCACATCGGCGTCTTCACCCCGCCGGGGAACCACTAGTTACGAAAAAGCGCGCGATCTCACCCGAAGCTCAGCTGATGGACGAGCTCGTGTGGGATGCAGAGGTCGTCGTCCCGGAGCGGCCGGGGCGGCGGAACCTCGGCGGTGATGGTCACGCCGCCGATCCGGTCCGTACGGAAGGCCCGGATCGACTGCCGGAGACGGCACCAGGCCACCAGATACCAGTGGGACGGGCTGCCGACGTACCCCAGCGGCTCGATCTCGCGGACGGTGGCCGCGCCCGCGCGATCGCCGTAGCTGATCCGCAGGACCCGGCGCGCGGTCAGCGCGTCGGCGACGAGCCGCGGCATGCGCGGTGTTTCCTGTCCGCCGACGAGATGGATCCGCCCGGCGAGCGCACGCGCGGCGTTCGCGTCGTCGGTCTGCATGGCCGCGACCACCTTGCGCAGGCCGGTCGCCGCGGCGCTGTGGAAGGGCGTGCCGTCGAGGCGTTGCAGCGCGAGCGCCATCGCGACGGCCTCGCCGGGCGTCAGGTTCACCGGCGGCAGCGTGCGGGCCTTGTCCAGGCAATACCCGCCCCGGCGGCCGGGCTCGGCGTAGATCGGCACGCCGGACTGCTGCAGGGCGGAGATGTCGCGCTCGACCGTGCGTGCGCTGACCTCGAAGCGGTTCGCGAGCCAGTGCGCGCTGCGCGGCCGCGGGGCGACCGCGCGCAATTCCTCGACCAGTGCGTAGAGGCGGTCCGTACGGTTCACGCCACGGACCCTAAAACGGGGGTACGACAAGAACTCGACGGCCAATAGGCTGCGAAGATGTCCGAGAACCCGGCCGTCTCGACGCCCACCGTCCGGGTGTCGACGTTGGAGCTCTTCTTCGACCTCGTCTTCGTCTTCACGATCACCCAGCTCACCGCGACGCTCGCCGACCACCTGACGTTCGCCACCCTCGGCAACGTGATGCTGATCCTGGCCGTGGTCTGGTGGATGTACGCGGGCTACGCGTGGCTGACCAACGCGGTCGCGCCGAGCAGCACGACCCGGCGCACCTTGCTGCTCACCGGGATGGCCGGCTTCCTGGTGATGGCGCTCGCGATCCCCGAGGCGTTCGGCCAGTACGGCTGGCTGTTCGGCGCCAGCTACCTGGTCGTAAACGTCGTGCACGCGGCGCTGTTCGCGCAGGCCGGCCCGGCCGCGGCGGCGGCGATGCGCAGGCTGGGCCCGCTGAACATCACGTCCGCGCTGCTGGTGCTGATCGGCGGCCTGGTGCCTGATCCGTTCCGGCACGTGTGCTGGCTGGCGGCGCTGGCGCTGCACTTCGCGACGCCGTACCTGCACAGGCTGGAGTTGTACGTGGTCAACGCCGGCCACTTCGTCGAGCGGCACGGCCTGGTCGTCATCGTGGCGATCGGCGAGTCGATCGTGTCCGTCGGCGCCGGTTTCGCCGGCGTGCACCTCGACGGCGGCGCGATCCTGGTGGCGGTGCTCGGCATGTGCATCGCGTACTACCTGTGGTGGATCTACTTCGCCGGTGACGACGCCCGCTCCGAGCACGTACTGGCCGGCACGGAGGATCCGCTGCGCCGGGCCCGCCTGGCGATCTGGGGCTGGGGTTACGCTCACTACCCGATGCTGCTCGGCATCGTGGTGCTGTCGGTGGGCATCAAGAAGACGGTCGGGCACGCGTTCGAGGGCATGCCCTGGGCGTACGCGATCGCGCTGGCCGGCGGCGTGGCTCTCTACCAGCTTGGTCATGCGTGGTTCGTCGGCATGCTGGGCCTGCCGGGCTGGCCGCACCGGGTGATCGCGGCGCTGGCCGTGCTGGCCACCATCCCGCTCGGATACCTGATGGCGATCGTCCAGCTCGCGGCGATCCCGCTGATCATGGCGGCGGCGGCGATCATCGAAGACGTTCCGCGGGTGCGCCGCACCGGCGCGACCGAGATCAGCACGTTCGGGCGCACCCCCGGTACGGCCGAGTAGCACCGGTGGCGCAAGGGCTCAGGCGATGCAGGCGCACACGATGAGCGCGGCGCCGAAGTGCGACGCGGCGCTGACCGTCGCGCCGGGGTGCCGCTCGGG
>JBKOWB010000091.1:0-7514 GCA_046724195.1 Actinomycetota bacterium | reverse complement strand
GACCGAGCTGCCGAGTGGACTGGTGACCTTTATGTTCACCGACATCGAGGGCTCGACGAGGCTAGCCCGGATGCTCGGCGACTCCTATGGCGTTGTCCTCGGCGCCCATCGCGCTGTGTTACGAACTGCGCTCAGTAACTTCGGGGGTGTCGAACTTTTCACTGAGGGTGACTCGTTCTTCGTCGCGTTCGGTGATGCGTCCGGCGCGGTGGCCGCGTGCGTCGCGGCCCAGCGGGCGCTCGTGGCACACGCATGGCCGAGCCGTGACGCGACACCGCGCGTCCGGATGGGACTGCACACGGGCTGGGCCACACCGGTCGCCGGCGAGTACGCGAGTGCCGAGGTGCACCGGGCCGCTCGGGTGGCCGCGGCGGCGCACGGTGGCCAGGTGCTCTGCTCCGAGGCCACCGCCTTGGCGGTCGCGGCCTCGTCACCCGGCAGGAACGCGGCTCCGTCACCCACCAGGAACGAGGCCTCGTCACCCGCCAGGAACGCGATCTGGTCACCCGGCAGGAACACGTCGCCGGCGGCCTCGAGGATCACGCCATCGTTGCGGACGGCCCACGATCTGGCGTTGGTCAGGTCCGAGGATCCGGAGAGGCTCATGGCGACCGGAGCCAGCCGGCGACCGGCTGGCACCGCCGCGTCCTTCGCTTCCTCGCGGGCCGTGCCGGCCACCGCGAGGAACGGCATGAACGCCTTGCCCTTCGCGCCGAGTCCGCACGCCGGGCCGGCCGCGATGGCGGGTATCGACCTGCTCGACCTCGGACCGCATCGGCTGCGGGGCTTCGACGATGCCGAGCGGCTCTTCCAGGTCGTGGCGCCCGGGCTCGAACGGGACTTTCCGCGCCCCCGTACGCCCGGCGCCGCTGCCCACAATCTGCCCGCGGCGGTGACGTCGTTCGTCGGGCGGCGTGCCGAGTTGGCCGAGCTGACCGACCTGGTCCAGAACCACCGGCTCGTCACCGTCGCCGGAGCCGGTGGCGCCGGCAAGACCCGGTTGGCGCTGGCTGCTGCTGGGCAGCTGCTGGTGGCGTACCCCGATGGGGTGTGGGTGATCGATTGCGCAACGGACACGGCGAGCCTCCCCGCGATGGTGGCCGCGGCGCTTGGGTTGCGGGCCGAACCTGGCCGGCCGCTCCTCGACACGCTGGTCGAGCGGTGCGTGGAGCGCCGGATGCTGCTGGTGGTGGAGACGTGTGAGGGGGCTCCGGCCGGTGCGGGTGCGCTGGTGCGGCGGCTACTTGCCGGCTGCCCGGCGCTGGATGTGCTGGCGACGAGCCGCGAGCCGCTCGGTGTCCACGGCGAACTGGTCTGGCGGATACCGCCGCTCGCGCCGGCGGACGCGTTCGCGCTGCTCAGCGAACGGACCGCGGCCGCTCGGGGCGGCCGCGCGGGCCAACCGGAGGAGAAGGCGGATCTCGCCCGTGTCGCGTCCCGGTTGGACGGGCTGCCGCTGGCGATCGAGCTGGCATCGGTCCGGCTGCGGCTGCTGTCCGCCGCCGAGCTGGCGTCGCGGCTGGACGATCCGCTCGCGGCTCTCGACGCCGGCCGCGACCGCCACGACAACGGCAACAGCGGCCGGGAGAGGGACGACTTCGGCGGCCGCACGGACTGGTGCGTCGACGCGGCCAGCCGGCAGGACAGCCTGGCCGGCAGCCTGGACTGGTCATACCGGACACTTGGCCGGCGCGCTTCCGCGCTTCTGCGCCACCTTGCGGTCTTCGCCGGTCCCGTCGACCTCACCACTGCCGAATGGTGCGGTGATCTCGGCGCGCTCTCCGAACTCGCCGACAAGTCGCTGGTCGAGGTCGTGCCCGGTCCGCGCTACCGGATGTCCGAGCCGATCCGGAGGTACGCGATCCGCCGGCTCGCCGCCGCCGGCGAGGAGCGGGCCGTGCGCGATCGGCACGTGGCCTGGTCGCTGCACGCGCTCGACACCGTCGCTGTGGACACCGACCGCCAGCCTCGGACCGTGTCGCTTACCGAGTTGGCACCGTACGTCGACGAGTGGCGCGTAGCGCTGCGGTGGTCGGCCGACGGTGGCAGCGTGCGGTCGGGCCTGCGGCTGGCCGGCGCGCTGGATCCCTGGTGGCGCGAGCACGGCCACACGCGCGAGGGCCGCGACCTGCTGTCCCGCCTGTACGGGCGGCTGGACGCCGAGCGCGTCCGCCCGGCCGAGTTGGCCTCGGCGTACCTGGTCCACGCCGGGCTCGCCGACGGCCGCGTCGAGCGGACCCACTTCCTGGACCGGGCCGAGGCCGCGGCGCGAAAGGCCGGCGACCCCGAGCTTCTGATCCAAGCCCTGGCCGGGCACCGGATCACACTGCTGGAGCTTGGGCAGAAGCCCGAGGCGGAGCGGGTGTGCCGCGAGGTCATCGACCGCGCCGAGCGCGTCGGCGCACCGGGGGCGGCGCTGCCCGCGATCGTGACGGTGGCCGAGCTGCTGTGGTGCCGGGACGCGCTCGACGAGGCGGCGGAACTGCTCGGCGGCGCGCGCCAGATCGAGGCCGGACGCCCGGAGGATCGCGGCCGCCGTACAGTCGACTGGCTCTTGGGGATGGTGGCGCTGCGTCGCGGCGATCTCGTCGCCGCGCACGACCACCTCGTTGTGGCCCTGCGGTCGCGGCTGCGGCACGGTTTCCGCGGCGCGGCCGCGGACGCGGTCGCCGCGATCGCCGTGCGCAGCGCGATCGGCGGTGATCCGGCTACCGCTGCCACGCTGTTCGGCGGCGCGGAATCGGTGCGCGGCGCACGGCGGACGGCGCTGTTCGCCGGCTATTGGTCGGCGCGGCAGGCCGCACTGCGGACCACGTTGGGCGACGCCGCGTTCGACGCCGCCTATGCGGACGGCGCCGCCGCGGGCTTCGATCGGATCGTAACGATGGCCCTCGCGGTCGAGCACCCGGATCTGGAGTTCGGCTCGGCCAGGTTCGCGCCGAGCCTGCGGTGACCTACCGCATGGCCTGGCGCTTCATCGCGGCGGCGCGCTCGATGTCCGCCTGCGACACCGCGGAGACCGAGCCGAACGCCCGCACGGCCTGGTAGTAGGTCCACGCCAGGCTGTAGCACGGCGGCTGCAGGACGACGCTGTAGGTGGCGCATTTGCGCTTCATGTCGGCATAGAACATGCTGTCCAGCCGGTCCTTGTTGGCCGGAAACTGGCCCATCGCCTTGTAGTTGCGATAGCCGAAGTCGTGGTGCCAGCAGGAGAGCGTGAAGTCGTAGCCGAGCGGTTTGTCGGGACTGGCCGAGCAGTAGTCGGTGGACCAGTCGAAGTTGTAGTCGGTCCACGGCGTGCGGTTGAGGCGGGCGGCGTTCCAGGCGTTGGAGCTGGCCGCTGTGGTCTGTGTCCAGCTTGACAGGACGGAGAGTTTGTCGGCGGGGGTCACGGCCGCAGCCGCACTTGCAGGCGCGAGCACGGCGACGATAGAGATCAGGACGACGAGGGTACGGCGGACGAGCCGGTTCATCTTCGGACCTCCAGCGGTACGGCCCCTCGTGAGGGCCGGGCTGTCAGTCTTTGAGCAGGGCATCTCGGCATACAACGGCGTCGATGTAGATTTCCTGAACGATGCCTCAAATTACCGGCGGGTATTCCGGAGCGGCCATCGGTGTGCTGTGCTGAAAAATGGCGCTCTGACCTGGCAGCTATGGTGAGCACGTGCAGGCGGTCGTCCAGTGATCCACCTTCCGTTGGTCCGTCGGGGACCGCTCCGGGCGCTCGCCGTGCGGCTGGCGTTGGCGGTCGCGCTGATCCTCGTCACCGTCGCGGTGGTGTACGCCGACCGCGACGGGTACCGCGATGTGAACAACGACGGACTCACGTTGCTGGACTGCTTCTACTACGCGGTCGTGTCGCTCTCCACGACCGGCTACGGCGACATCACGCCGGCGACGGCCGGCGCGCGGCTGGTCAATGTTCTGGTCATCACGCCGGCGCGGGTGCTTTTCCTGATCATCCTGATCGGCACCACGCTCGAAGTGCTGACCGATCGGTACCGCACGACCCTGCGCGTGAGCCGGTGGAGGCGAAAGTTGAAGGACCACGTCATCGTCTGCGGGTACGGCACCAAGGGCCGTGCGGCCGTGGGCGCGTTGCTGGAGAGCGGCTACGACAAGTCGCGCATTGTCATCGTGGAGAACCGTGCGGCCGCCCTACGCCAGGCCACGGCGAACGGGCTGGTCACCATCGAGGGCGACGCCACCCGATCGGCCGTCCTCAACGAGGCCGGCGTGAAGAACTGCAAGTCCGTGATCATTGCCACCGACAGCGACGAGGCGTCCGTGCTGATCACGTTGACCGTACGGCAGTTGACCGCCGGCCAGGTCCGGATCATCGCGGCCGTCCGGGAGCAGGAGAACGCCGCCCTGCTCAAGCAGAGCGGCGCCCACCACGTGATCGTGTCGTCCGCCACGGCGGGGCGGCTGCTCGGCCTGACGACCACCGCTCCGCCGCTCATCGATGTGGTCGAGGACCTGCTGACGCCCGGGCAGGGCATGGCACTTGCGATGCGATCGGCCGAGCGTGCCGAGGTCGGTCGCAATCCGCGCGAGTTGCAGGCCCTCGTCGTGGCGCTGATCCGTCGCGGGAAGGTGCTCCCGCTCGTCCGTGAGCAAGCGGTGACCATCGAGACCGGCGACATGCTGATCTACATCCGCAACGAAGAAGCCAGCGTCGCCGGCATCGCCGTCTGACCCGGCCGGCGGTCGTGTTTTCCGCCGGCTAGTCGGATGGGCCACGCCGACCTACAGGATCGTCCAGGTGTCGCCCGTGTTGAGCAGGCCGCCGAGCATCTCCTCCGGCGTGCCGCTGGACTTTGCCTTCGCGTCCGCCAGCTGCTTCTGGACGATCTCGTCGTAGCTGGGCCTTCGTACGTTGCGGAATACGCCGATCGGCGTGGTGTTCAGGTCGGAGCCGGACAACCGGGACAGCGCGAACGCGTACGCCGGATCGTCGACCGTCGCGTCGTGCACCATCGGGGTCTCACCGCGGAGATCGGCCGTGTCCCGGACCGAGAGGCCGAAGCCGCCGGCCGGGTGCACGACCGCGAACTGGCCCTGTGAGCCGAACGTGATCGGCTGGCCCTGCTCGAGGCGGATCAGATGTTCGTCCCGGGTGTTCGGGTCCTTGATCAGCTCGAACGCGTTGTCGTTGTAGATGTTGCAGTTCTGGTAGATCTCGACGAACGCGGAGCCCTGGTGCTCGGCCGCCGCGCGGAGCACCGACTGCACGTGCTTGCGGTCGGAGTCGATCGTGCGGGCCACGAACGTCGCCTCCGCGCCCAGTGCCAGCGACAGCGGGTTGAACGGCGAGTCGGCCGAGCCGGCCGGCGTCGACTTGGTGATCTTGCCAAGCTCGGACGTGGGCGAGTACTGGCCCTTGGTCAGGCCGTAGATCCGGTTGTTGAACAGCAGGATCTTCAGGTTGACATTGCGCCGCAGGGCGTGGATGAGGTGGTTGCCGCCGATCGAGAGCGCGTCGCCGTCGCCGGTGACGACCCAGACGGACAGGTCCGGGCGGGACGCGGACAGGCCGGTCGCGATGGCCGGCGCGCGGCCGTGGATCGAGTGCATACCGTACGTGTTCATGTAGTACGGGAAGCGTGACGAGCAGCCGATGCCCGAGATGAAGACGATCTTCTCCCGCGGGATGTTCAGCTCCGGCATGAAGCCCTGCAGCGCGGCGAGGATCGCGTAGTCCCCGCAACCCGGGCACCAGCGGACCTCCTGGTCGGACTTGAAGTCCTTGGCTGTGAGCTTCACCGGGGTGATGGGAATCGTCGGGCTAGCCATTCTTGACCACGTCCTCGAGCATGTTCTCCAGCTTGGCGGCCGTGAACGGCAGGCCGCTGACTTGGTTGAAGGGAACGGCGTCGACCAGGTACTTCGCCCGGATCACATGGGCCAGCTGCCCAAGGTTCATCTCCGGCACGATGACCTTGTCGTACGACGCGAGCACCTCGCCGAGATTGGCCGGCATCGGGTTGAGGTGCGTCAGGTGCGCCTGCGCGATCGGCAGGCCGCGATGCCGCAGCGCCCGGCAGGCCGCGCCGATCGGCCCGTACGTCGAGCCCCAGCCCAGCACGAGCACGCGGGCGTTCTCGTCGGGGTCCTCCACGTCGAGATCGGGCACCGGAATCGCCTCGATGCGGGCGGCCCGCATCCGCACCATGAAGTCGTGGTTCGCCGGGTCGTACGAGATGTCGCCGGTCTTGTCCGCCTTCTCCAGGCCGCCGATCCGGTGCTCGAGTCCGGGCGTACCGGGAATCGCCCACGGCCGTGCCATGGTCTCCGGGTCCCGCAGGTACGGCAGGAATCGGCCGTCCTCGCCGTTGGGCGCCTTGGCGAAGGAAACCGTGAGATCCGGTAGGTCGGCGACGTCCGGCAGCAGCCACGGCTCGGAGCCGTTCGCGACGTAGCCGTCGGACAGCAGGATCACCGGCGTGCGGTAAGTCAGCGCGATCCGGGCGGCCTCCAGCGCCGCGTGGAAGCAGTCCGACGGCGACTTCGGCGCGATCACCACGAGCGGGGCCTCGCCGTGCCGGCCGTACAAGGCCATGTTGAGGTCGGCCTGTTCGGTCTTGGTCGGCATGCCGGTGGACGGCCCGGCGCGCTGGACGTCGACGATGACCAGCGGCAGCTCGAGCGCGATGGCCAGGGAGATGGTCTCGCCCTTGAGCGCGACCCCCGGACCCGAGGTCGTGGTGAAGCCGAGCGAACCGCCGTACGCGGCGCCCAGCGTCGCGCCGATCGCGGCGATCTCGTCCTCGGCCTGCATGGTCGTGATGCCGAACCGCTTGTGCTTGCTGAGCTCGTGCAGGATGTCCGAGGCCGGCGTGATCGGGTACGCACCGAGGAAGACCGGCAGCTTCGACCGGACGCCGGCGGCGATGATGCCGAGCGCCAGAGCGGCGTTGCCGGTGACGTTGCGGTACGTGCCGGGAAGCATCTTGGCCGGCTTGACCTCGTATCGCACCGCGAAGTCCTCGGTCGTCTCGCCGAAGTTCCAGCCCGCCTTGAACGCCGCCTTGTTTGCCGCGACGAGATCGGGCCGCTTGGCGAACTTGCGCTCCAAAAACCGCAGCGTCGAGGAGTAAGGGCGCGAGTACATCCACGAGAGCAGGCCGAGCGCAAACATGTTCTTGGCCCGCTCTGCGTCCTTCTTCGGCACGTTGAGCTCGGCCAGCGCGCCGACGGTCATCGAGGTCAGGGCGACTGGGTGCACCGAGTAGCCCTCCAGCGAGCCGTCCTCGAGCGGGCTCGCCGCGTACCCGACCTTGGCCAGGTTGCGCTTGGTGAACTCGTCGGTGTTGACGATCAGGTCCGCGCCCGGGGGCAGTTCGCTCAGGTTGGCTTTCAGTGCGGCCGGATTCATCGCCACCAGCACGTCGGGCGCGTCGCCGGGCGTGAGGATGTCGTAGTCGGCGAAGTGCACCTGGAAACTGGAGACACCCGGCAGGGTGCCGGCTGGAGCACGGATCTCCGCGGGGAAGTTCGGCAACGTCGAGATG